>JAYEOJ010000071.1:0-5305 GCA_034722835.1 Bacteroidota bacterium
CCATGTTGATCGTTGTCTATTCTTTGAGTTACAAGGCGGCAGGCTCCACACGCAACTACTATGCCTGGTTTCTGATTACGCTTGGATTTTCCTATGGTGCCATACTTGCCAACAACCTGCTGCTTTTTTTGGTTTGCTGGGGAATCCTGGGGATTTCCCTCTACATGCTGATTCCGGGCAAGGATGAAAAAAGTAGTGCCGCCGCCAAGAAAGCCCTGGTGCTGATCGGGGCCTCCGACGGGATTATGATTCTTGGGATCGCTATTCTCTGGAGGGTGACCGGAACGCTGAACATGGACGAGATTACTCTTCCCACAAGCGACCTGGTGCGAACCGTAGCCTGCCTTGCCCTGCTCATTGGAAGTTTTACCAAGGCCGGAGCTTTTCCCTTTCATACCTGGGTTCCCGACTATTCAGAATCTGCCCCGGCCACTTCTTCGGCCTACCTGCCGGCATCCCTGGATAAGCTCCTTGGTATTTACTTTCTGGCCAGGATCACCACCGAGCTCTTTGTGTTTGGTGACTGGATGCGCATCCTCTTGCTGACCATCGGGGTTATAACCATCATCACTGCGGTAATGATGGCACTGGTGCAGCACAACTACAAGCGGTTGCTGGGTTTTCATGCCGTCTCCCAGGTGGGATATATGATCCTGGGGTTTGGTTTGGGTTCCATGATAGGAATTGCAGCCGGATTGTTTCATATGATCAACAATGCCATTTATAAGGGAGGGCTGTTCCTTGCGGCCGGAGCAGTAGAGCAGCAGACCGGGAAGGAGGAGATTGAGGATCTTGGGGGCTTATCCCGGGCCATGCCGCTAACTTTCTTTGCCACACTGGTATTTGCCCTGTCCATCTCCGGGATTCCACCTTTTAATGGATTTGCATCCAAGTGGATGATCTATCAGGGAATCATCGATTTCGGTCAGGGCACAGGGCTATCCAATCAACTCTGGATGGTCTGGCTGGGCCTGGCTGTGCTGGGCTCTGCTCTTACCCTGGCTAGCTTTATCAAATTTACCGGCGGAATCTTCCTGGGACGCCAGCTGAAAACGACTTCAAAGGTAAAAGAGGTGAATCCTGTGATGTGGGTTCCCATGTTGATCCTGGCCCTGGTCTGCATCGGATTCGGGGTGTTTGCCAGCAAGCTGGTGGTTCCTCATATCTTTATGCCGGTTTCCGGCACCTTTGAATACACCGGATTCTGGGCATCATCCACAGTCAGCCTCATGGTCCTGGTATCCATTGTCCTGGGTCTGCTTATTTACTACCTGGGCAATATGAAAAATGTCCGGACCTCCGATAGTTTTGTGGGGGGTGAAAAAATCCAGGATGAGACCTCCTTTTCAACCCTTGAATTCTACAAGAGCCTTCAGGAATTCAAGTGGCTGGACAATTTGTACCAAAAGGCCAGGGACCGCTACTTTGATCTGTATGATCTTTCCAGGAAGTTTATTTCCTGGCTGGGCGGTATATTAAGCCGGGCTCATACAGGGATTCTTCACGACTATGCCCTCTGGGTTGCAGCAGGCATTGTCATTCTATTATTATTGCTTATCACTTAATCTGATCGAATATGGAACTGACAATGTCCATTATACTTGGATTTATGATCATCGGGGCCATCTATGCCATCCACGCCCGGGATCTACTCTCAGCAGTGGTTGCCATGGGTATTGTTGGTTTTGGCCTGGTAATCTGCTTCCTGCTTCTTAAAGCCCCCGACCTGGCCATTGTCCAGATAGTTGTGGAAACCATTACCCTGGTGATTATGGTAGCTGTGATTCTTGACAGTACCCGGAAAGAAACAGAGGTCAAAACAGACCGGCGATCCATTCTCCAGAAGCTGACTGTATTAGTCATATTCGCCGGATTGTTCTATTTCTTCTGGTTGGCCATAAAGGATCTGGATCCACTTGGGGCACATACCCTCCGAATGTCTGACAGCTATGTAAATGGTGCCGTTGAAAAGACCGGAAGTGTGAACCTGGTGACAGGTGTTCTTTTTGATTTTCGCGCTTATGATACCCTTGGCGAGGCTGTTATACTCTATACTGCTGCGCTTGGCGTGCTGACCCTTTTAAGAATAAAAGGCAAAAAAACCTGAGTTATGGAAGGAATGTCCATTATCGTTAAAAAGGTTGCCCAGTTGTTGGCTGGCCTGATCTTCATGTACGGAGTTTATATCATCCTGCATGGTCATCTGACTCCCGGAGGAGGATTCGCGGGTGGCATCATTGTCGCCGGAGCATTCATCCTGCTTATCCTCGCTTTTGGAAGCAGTGCCCTCAACCTCAAAAAAGAAGTGACAGGCAGTTCCAATACGGAAAGCATCGCCATACTGATGGTTGTTATCCTGGCCCTGATGGCCATGTTGCTGGGCACAAGGGTCTTTTTATTCAACTTCCTTCCCAAAGGGCAGGCAGGGGAGCTGGTGAGCGCCGGAGTGATTCCCCTGTACAATATTTTCATAGGTATTGAGGTGGCCGGAGCCATACTGACCATTTTCCTGGCACTGGTAATTTTTAAAGAGGAGAGTTCGAAATGATAGTTTATATTTTATGCTTTGTTTTGTTCCTGGTGGGCCTGTACGGGATCATCACCAGGAGAAACCTGATTAAGATCGCCATATCCCTGACGATCTTAGAATTCAGTATCTTCCTTTTCCTGGTACTGATCGGGTACATCGATCAGGGCCTTGCTCCCATTGCAGATCCTGAATCTATTGGACAGGTATATGTTGATCCCCTGCCCCAGGCCATGGTCCTCACATCTATTGTGATATGCCTGTCCACCACGGCCATGCTACTGGCCATTGCCATCCGGCTTTACAGGAAATACGGAACTTTTGATATACGCGAAATTAAAAACTTAAGAGGTTAGAAGATGGATGTACTGATCCCCCTGTTCGTTGCAATACCGCTGATCTCAGCTTTCCTGATTGTCCTCCTGGGTAAACTGGTTAAGGGCTTTCATAAGGTGTTTGCCCCGCTTACCCTGCTTGCATTATTGCTAATGGCATTGTATGTGTTTTCAGGTCTGGGTCAGACCTCTCTGACTTACACCATGGGAGCCTGGAGCACAGAAGGAGGCATTCCCATTGGAATCTACCTGGTTCTGGATGGATTTTCAGTGATTATGTTATGCATCATCAGTCTGATTGGTACAATCGCACTTATTTACTCTATCTCCTATATCAGTAAATACACGGCCGAAAGTAATTACTATGCCCTTTTCTGTTTGATCATTGCAGGAATGAACGGAGTGGTGCTCAGTGGAGATCTCTTCAATATATTCGTCTTCCTGGAGATCGCGGTGATCGCCTCCTATGCACTGGTGGCCTTTGGGGTGGGTAAAACGGAACTTGAAGCCTCTTTCAAATATCAGGTGTTGGGCATACTTGCGGCCATGCTGATCCTCCTGGCCATAAGCTTAATCTACTGGAAAACCAAGACCCTTAATATAGCGGACGTCCGAGTTGTTTTCGAGGCCGGATACAGCAAGCCTTTCTACCTGTTTGTTCAGGTACTGCTGATCGCCGGATTCGGTCTGAAGGCTGCCATCATACCCTTCCACGCCTGGTTGCCCGATGCCCATTCTTCTGCTCCCTCCCCCATTTCTGCCATGCTTTCAGGCGTATTAATCAAAGCTGTCGGGATCTATGTGTTGATCCGCCTCTTCTTTAACATGTTTGTTTTCAGCTATGATATCGCCCTTGTCCTTACTGTTCTGGGGGCCATTTCCATGGTGGTGGGTTCGCTGCTGGCCATCGTACAATGGGATCTGAAAAGACTTCTTGCCTATTCGAGCATCAGCCAGATAGGTTACGTGGTCATGGCCTTTGGGATGGGCCTTCTTCTCCTGCTGAGAGGAAACAATGAAGCCGCAGCTATCCTGGCCATTGGTGGAGGCATCTACCACATGATTAATCACGCTGTGTTCAAAGGTCTGTTGTTCCTGAATGCCGGATCGCTGGAACACCGTCTTGAAACCCGGGACCTGAAAAAGATGGGAGGACTTTCAAAGGCCATGCCGCTTACTTCTACAACTTCCTTTATGGCTTCCATGTCCATTTCGGGAATTCCTCCTTTCAATGGCTTTTTCAGCAAACTGATTATCATTATTGCCGCCATCAACGGGAGGTTTTACCTGCTGGCAACCCTGGCCGTGCTTGTGAGTATAATCACCCTTGGATACTTCTTGAAATTTCAACGTTTTGCCTTCTTTAATAAGACCGCAAATAAAGCTGTTCAGAAAATTAAGGAAGTCCCCTTCCCCATGTCATTCAGCATGATCTTCCTGGCAGTACTTTGCCTGGCCCTGAGCCTGCTGGCCATTCCATCGGTGAGAGAAACTGTACTTGGTCCGGCCATAGATGTACTGATTCAACCTGAACTCTATTCAACAACAATCTTAGGAATATGAGATACCTGGCACTTTTTATACTAACCTTTGCTTTCTGGTTGCTCCTGACCTTAGACCTTTCACTGGCTAATCTTATAGCCGGGGGGGCGGCGGCCCTGGTTACATCACTGCTTTTCACCAAATACTTTTTCCATAAAGTGGCGAAATTCTTAAACCCGGTGCGTTACTTCTGGCTCCTGGTTTACCTGGTTATTTTTACCTGGGAGTGCATCAAGGCCAACTTCGATGTGGCCTACCGTGTACTGCATCCGGCTATGCCCATTAAGCCCGGCATAGTGAAAGTCAAACTGGGATTGCAGTCAGACTTTGCAAGAACCATGCTGGCCAACTCCATTACTATGACTCCGGGAACCATCTCGGTGGATATTGTGGATGATAATCTCTTTGTACACTGGATCTACGTGAGGTCCGAAGATCCTGAAGTTTACAGTCAGAAAATCGCAGGGAAATTTGAAAAATACATCAAAAAGATCTTTGAATAATGGACACGCTTGCAATACTTCTTTACATCCAGATCGCCCTTTCGCTATTCTGCCTTTTCAGGGTTATTCGCGGACCCTCCATTGCCGACCGGATGGTTGGGATCGATATTTTCGGCATCCTGGTGGTGGGAATCTGTGCCATTCTGACCATACAAACCGGGCGAAGTTTTATCCTGGATATTGGAATTGCCTGGATTATACTCAGTTTCATTGGAACCCTGACCCTCGCCAAATACCTGAGTGGTAAAAAACTTAACGAATAATATGGCTAGCACAATATTCATATCCGTAGGTGTACTTTTTAACCTTTTTGGTTGTATCGGTTTAATCAGGCTTCCCGATGTATACAACAGGTTGCAATCTGCCACCAAATGTGTCACCCTGGGAACGTGCAGCAT
>JAYEOJ010000072.1:0-5281 GCA_034722835.1 Bacteroidota bacterium
GCAAATGATTCAAAATCCCCCGCCCCTGAACACAAGCTCGTAATCCCATATTGATTATAGCGTTTGAACATGGCCAGAAGGGCATCTTCCCTCTCCTGGGGGGAGATGGCTTTCTGAGGAGGAATGTGTAGCATATGAAAGTCAGAGGCTCGAATAAACCCCGTTAGTTTCCCTCTCTTCTCATCTTTCAGAATACCCTTGTGAACTGTTTTTTCATTTATTCCAGAGACATGCATGGCTGCAGAGTTTATCATGCCGCCAAAGGATCCGTTTAAAAAAACAGGGTGTAAGGGGGCCACACTATCCAATTCTGAAAGGGTGGGTTGCCGCAAATCAATCAGGCGGGTGAAAAACATTTTGGGAAATATAATCCATTCACCCTCCTGCTTTATCATGGTCTGACTTCTTATCCAATCCAGGAGTTCGCTGATTGAGTGTACATCGGGTATTGTCTCCTCGATTTCGCTAAGGGACGCCATTTCCGGATGCAGATGGGCATCAATTAAACCGGGGATTACTGTTCTTCCGGCTGCATCAATAATTTTACTATTCCCGTCTGCCAGTCTGCTGATATCACGGTTAGATCCGACTGCAATGATTTTATCTTCCTTGATTGCCACAGCCTCGGCGCTTGTAAAATGCTCATCAACTGTGAGGATTTTTCCATTTATTATGATCATATCTGCAGGATTTTCAATAGTACAAAAGTCAGGATAAGAAGAAAACCGGATCAGGAGGACCCAATCACCTCCGGATGGCGTTTTCAGGTTCTGTATTCCTTTGCTAAGTTGCAGTTCCTCGCTCCATTTCCCGGTGGATGGACTAAACCATTTGGCGGTGGAGGCAGGTAGCAATATCTCAAGGTTTGCAATGGTATCGGCTGCCATGGCACTTCCGGGAGAAGAGTGATCGGGATTTGCAAGGTAGATCACGCAAACCTTCTCGTTTCGGATGCATTTGAAGTGCCCGGGTATACCTCCCGCAAAGGCATCATCCGGAGTCAATCCTGTGAGGGTTAGCTGCGCATCCTGGAAGAACCGGTGAATATAGACAAAGTCATTTGCGCCGACCAATTTCGCGTTGCCATCGTAATAGCCCTGGATCCCCCTCAAATCTGCCTCCTCCTTTCCGTTTTCCCCTGTCTGACTGATGGCATGGGCCTCGTAAGTGCGATAGCCGCCATAGGTGGCATGCCCGCCGGAGAGCAGACTGGCCCACATCAGTCGCCTGAAATAATAGCGCGGGTACTGGGGTTCCCGGTACGTTTCATACCGGTCCTCATCCAGAAGGACGGGGGTATCAGACCTGTTTCGGTACTTTAAAATAAGTGCACCCGTGACCTGATCCAGGTCTTCAAGGGTGGTGATGTCAGACCATTCGGCCTTTGGAAAGTGATAACCGGAGAAGCGCGATTGGTGGTTCGTAAGCAGAGTACCCCAGGGTTCACGCCTGCACATATCCTGAGCGATCTGTTGGATGGTCGATGCAAGGATTTCTCGTCCGCTCTCTTCGCCCTCGCTAATGACCTCACGATCGTTGGAGATGCACCACTGCACATTGGGATAAGCGGAAAACCGAGCCTGGGCATACTGTGCAACTAGTTTTGCCATTTTGTCGTTGGCAGCATAGCGTTTCAGTTCCTCGGTATCTTCACCATAAGGAATCAATTGAAACTGGATCTGCGGATATTGCTCCAGGGCATAGGTAAGCCGCCTGTTCATCTCCTGCCAATACTCAAGGTTCAGAGTGCTGCGCTCATCCGAGAAGAGGATCTGTACATCGGAACGGCCCTGACAGAACCAGGTCCGGATCTTGGTTGCTCCCATCGTAACGGCCTGGTCAATATAAGATTTCCAATTCTTCTCAGTTGTGGTGAGGTAACGATAACCAGTATCTCCAATGTGCAGAAACCACTTCCCATTATCAAAAACAAATTGTTGACTGTCCTTTGGATGCAACCGGAGTTTCCCGGGCAGATTTGATTCGATCACATTAAATATGCCGTGCATTCCATTTAGGCTTGTATCCCTGGAACGGCAGTGCCAGGTCCACTCACCCGGTTGCCCGCAGTAGGCTCTCGCCTTAAAGACCGATCCTCCGTCGTAGAAGGCATCCACAGTTACGTCGGTTCCGTTTGGTTGGGTAAAGGTAACTTGTACCAACCCGGGTTGAAAGGGCTTTACTGGCTTGTGCTCTGAGGTTAAAACGACTTCGTAGACTCCGCGCAAAGGGGCAGACTGATTCCCACTTGCGACAACCTGGGCTTGTGCCAGGGTCCCTATGACCCAAACAGCAATCGCTATTGTTTTCTTCATTCCTTAATACTTACCGGCAAAATCATCAGCATAAGCATTAATGTCAGTATCATCCAGGTGCATCCCGGAACTGATAACCACCCTGTATCTGAAAGTAACAGATTGTCCGGCTGGAATGCTGAAATTCAATTGTTCTCTGCCTTTGGTGAAATCGTTCCAACCAAAGGGATTGGCTGAAAACAATCCGTATCCGCGGGCATGCCAATAGGTTGGATAACTTGGGTTTTTGGGGTGATCACAAATAACCAGAGAGATTTTTTCATCACCTATATTTCCATACAGATCCATCCATTTAGCACGTGTACCCCAGACATCCAATCCGGTACCTCCATCGCTGCTCCTGTAATTTCCGGAAATTCCCTCGTTTGACATCTCCGTTACTTTTGTAGGATGCCCGTCGGCACTGTACAGCGTAATCTCACCTTCCGAAGGTAATTCGAGTTGTCGGGCCACACGAATACCAAACATACCTTCTTTGGTATCAGGCATCGACACTTCATTATCGCTGGCTGTTAATGTTGTTATCCTGTCAATAATACGTGTTGATCCGATGGCACTAAAGTGATATTTTGTTCTTTCTGCCAGAACCTCTTTCCCTGATTTATCTATCCAGCTTTCAACAGTAACCATGGATCCTTCACCAATACCTCCGGATAATTCATCAACCTTCAGGTGCTTAATTACACCACCATTATCATTCTGTTTTCCTAAACCTTTAGAACCGTTACCCCAGAAATCGGAACCGTTTACATCGCCATAGGTTAACCACATGCCTGTATGGTGCGAATGGTCGGCTCGTTCCCCAGTCCTGGGTTTTATTGGAAATCCACGTGTAATTTCAGTACCGGCTGAAGTGAACACTGGATAAAGTATCGGTTTAAATACATTGTCGGGCCAGCAATAGGAGGTAAAGAGTTTCCCGTCAATCATGACATCCACCCTATGTTCAGAGGTTTTGTCAATGAGTTCTATCTTTGGACTACATGAAATTGCAAAAATGGCAGTCAGCAGTGCAATTGAAATTGGTTTGTTCATATACTTCAATTTTAATCTATAATTATATTTCTTCAGTAACTACATAAGGTTTACGGTATCTCCGTGTTAACATTGTGTCGGCTTCGGAATCATTGGCAAACTTTTCATAATCACCCATAAATTTCAATTCTCGTCCAAGGCGATAGGATATATTAGCCAGGTGAGGGAGTGCTGATGAATAATTTCCTTCACGGATATCACAATGCAGGTCGCTTGTCTTTCCCGAACGAATGGCATCAATCAGATTGGCATAATGCTCTGTGCCTCCCGGGGCAACACGGAAAGTCGGATCAATTTGTTTCTCTTCGGCCGATTCCGAACCTGCAAAAGGTTCCTTTTCCCGCTGACGGTAAGCCTTCCATGTACCACCATTTATTTCAAGGTATCCTTCAGTACCATAAAAAATATTCCCGATGCGTATATCAAGGCTTGATTCACTGTTTGAATACCGGCCCCGGGTTTCAAACTCAAGCATTTTCCCATCGCTGTATTTGAATAGTGAAGATTGCGTATTTGGTGTTTCCTGGGAACACTCTTCAGGATCGATACCATAGATGCCACCGGTCGAATAAACCGAAACGGGATGCTCGTTTTTATTGAGTCCCCAGCGGGCTATATCGAATTGGTGCGGACCCTGATTTCCGGTATCCCCGTTACCGGTATCCCAATGCCAGTGCCAGTTATAATGACCCTTCAACTCATTATACCGGCGATAAGAAGCCGGACCCAACCAGCGATCGTAATGAAGTGTGGCAGGAGGTATGCTGTCTTTCGCAATACCAAATGAATCACGTGGTTTAATGCAAAGTCCACGAGCCAGATAAACATCACCAATACCTCCGTCATGCAGGAATTTTATCGCTTTCATGACATTATCATTCGAACGGTTCTGGAATCCTACCTGAACATGCACATTGTACTTGCGGGCAGCCTCAATCATTTTCCGCCCTTCAAAAATATTATGACAGGAAGGTTTTTCAACATAAACATGTTTACCTGCCTGACAGGCCCAGATGGTTCCCAGTGCATGCCAGTGGTTCGGGGTCGCAAATGAAACCGCATGGATCTCATCGTCATCAAATACCTTACGCATATCCCATTCGGTCAGTGGTTTCACGCCGGTTTCATCTAAAATATATTTTGAACGTTCGGCAAAAAACTGTTCATCCACATCACAAATGGTTTTCAACCGTACATTCCGGTTATCTTTTAATGTGCACCATTTTTTTATGTGCCCATTTCCCTGTCCGCAGATACCAATAACTGCCAGATTAACGCGTTCGTTAGAACCGATGATTGAAGCATACGATTTAGAACTAAACCCCATGCCGCCAATGGCTATTCCAGCCGCTCCCAATACGCTTTTCTTAATAAAATCTCTTCTTTCTGTCATAGTGCTATCAATTTATACTTACCACTGTACTTGTAAATTCTATTTAACCATAATCCAACAAATGTTTCCCGCGCTTATATCCAGGTCTACTCCTTTCAGAAGTTCTTCCCCTGAAAACCTGCCATTCAACTCTTTTTCATTGGAAACCAATTTGTATGTAGAATGATCATCTACCGTGAACCATTCGGGAAATTGATTGATCCTGGGATAATCTACGGGCAGATGGAGCAGTTTCTTATGGCGTTTATAATCAAAAACAAGTTTGCCCTGATAATCCTTCCCTGATGAAACAGAGATAAACAGTTTTCCGTTATTCATTTCGGCACCGAAGATGAGATCCTCCCTCCATGGGAAACAATGCACTCCCTGCGTTTTCCACAATGCATACATAATGGCAGTGCGGGCAAAATTGCCATCACCATGCCATCCTCCCAGCAGTCCGCTCTCCTGTTGCATTCCCCACATCACCTTTATCTCACTGTCGATCCACTCTTTTAACTCAGGTACCGGTTCCCGGTTATAGAGGTTGATCCCGCTT
>JAYEOJ010000073.1:0-5279 GCA_034722835.1 Bacteroidota bacterium
GGCAGATGTGTATGCTGCCATCGTAAGTGACCTGGAAACAGCTGTACCCAAGCTGTCCGATGCAGTGGATGGCACCACGTACAGCCGTATGAACTACTATGCAGGACAGGCATTACTGGCCAAGCTATACCTGAATGCAGGGGTGTATACCGGCACCGATCAGTGGGACAAAGCAATTGATGCCTGCGACGAGATAATCTTGTCGGGAGAATACTCGCTGGAGGGCAACTATTTTGCCAATTTCGATGAGGAAAATTCCGGGTCTGCGGAGTTTATCTTTGCCATTCCTTACGACCAGGTATTCTTCAGTGGATTCAACATTGCTGTCAGATCATTGCATTATGGTAGTCAGCAGACCTATAACCTGACTCAGCAGCCCTGGAATGGTTTCTGTACCCTGGAGGAGTTTTACAATTCCTATGAGGATGACGACCTGCGAAAGGGTGATGTGGGAACTCTGGACGGCCCTGCAGAGAGGCGAGGTAATTTCATAGCCGGTTACCAGTATACAAGCGGTGGGGATTTTGTGATGGACGATGGATTTAAAGGTCCGGACCCGGATCGCCAACCTGAACCCTTTGTTGGAGATCTTGATGAAGAACCCCTTAATTTCGGAAGTTTCTTCCATGATCCGCCTCAACCACAGATCAATGAACTGGGCCCCCAGGCTTTGCGCCAGGCGGGTGTAAGGATCGGTAAATGGGAAATTGCATTGGGAAGTATACCCGGTACCATGAGTAATGATTATGCTGTATTCCGCTATGCAGATGTGCTGCTGATGAAAGCAGAAGCGCTCTTCCGCAAGGACCTTGATGCAGAGGCGCTGATACTGGTTAACCAGATCAGAGACAGGGCCGGTGTGGCAGATCTGACCACCCTGGATGGCCCGCTGAGTTTTGATCTGGAAGGCGGGAATGTTCCCGGTGGAGAACTGTTCAATGAAATGGGACGAGAGATGTTTGCGGAAAACCACAGGCGGCAGGATCTGATCCGCTGGGGCTATTGGACGGATCTTGAAAAATGGGTACTTCCGTTCTATAACCCTCAGGACAAATTGGAAACAGGAGAACATACCATCCTCTTCCCCATTCACAGGGATAAACTGGATGCCAATCCAAATTTGACACAGAATCCGGGTTATACGCAATAGTAATTGAATACATTTTTTATAGAAAGAGGCTGTCTCAGAAGGGACAGTCTCTTCTTTTTTCAGCTAATTGACTCTCCTTGCATCAAAACTGCGAGAAACCTTTAGTTGGGAAGCCAATCATCGATTAATTGTTTACTATATTGTGCTCTCGAAATTCAAGAGTTTATAATGGCATTTCTGAGCATTAAGGGCTGCCCATTTGGAGCAATACTAATGATCTCATTTCTGGTAACTTCATGCAACAAAGGGGCACCAGATGCTGATCACTCCCCCCTGTTCTCACTTTTGGGCAAAGAAATAACCCGCATTTCATTTGCTAACCAGGTAGAATATACTGAAGAATACAATACCTATACTTACAGGAATTTCTACAATGGAGCAGGTGTGGGACTGGGCGATTTTAACAATGATGGGCTGACCGATATCTATTTTTGCGGCAACATTGTAGATAATAAGCTTTATATCAACAAAGGCAATTTTGTCTTTGAAGATATCACAGAACAGGCAGGGGTGGCGTGTAAGGGGGTCTGGTCGACCGGGGTGAGTATTGCCGATGTGAACGGCGATGGCTGGCCCGATATCTATATCTGTAAATCGGGCATTCCGGATACTCCCAACCGGCACAATGAGCTATTTATTAACAACGGGGACCTGACCTTTACAGAACAGGCAGAGCAATTTGGCATGGCCGATGTAGGCCTCTCCACCCATGCCTCCTTTTTCGATTATGACCGGGATGGCGACCTGGATTGCTACCTGCTGAACAACTCCTTTCAGTCGGTCACTGATTTTGATATGGTGGAGGGTGAGCGGCTGGTGCGCGACACCCTGGGTGCAAATAAGCTATACAGGAACGACGGGAATATCTTTGTGGATGTTAGTGATGAAGCGGGTATCTATGGCAGTAAGATCGGATTTGGCCTGGGTGCCAGTGTGGCCGATTTGAACCGCGATGGGTGGATGGACCTCTATGTCTCCAATGACTTCTTCGAACGCGATTATCTCTATATCAACAACCGGGATGGCACTTTTTCGGAACTGCTTGATGAACAGCTGGGGGAGACCAGCCTTGGTGCCATGGGGGCAGATATTGCCGATATCAACAACGATGCTTTTCCAGATATTTTTGTCACCGAAATGACAGCCCAGGGGAATGTCCGCCTGAAGACCAAGGTGCTGTTTGAGGCGTGGGAGAGTTACAGGAACAAGGTGGAGAAAGGCTACCACCACCAGTTTGCCCGAAACGTATTGCAATTGAACAACCGGAATGGCTCCTTCAGCGAAATTGGCAGGTACAGCGGTGTCGATGCCACTGACTGGAGCTGGGGAGCGCTGATCCTGGACCTGGATAATGACGGGTGGCGGGACCTTTTTGTGGCCAATGGGATCTATAAGGACCTGCTGGACCGGGACTACCTGAATCTCTATTCCAATCCGGCCCTGATGCGCTCCATGATCAAAAGTGAGGAGCAGGCCATTCTCAGCCTCATCGATCGTATCCCTTCGGAGCGGGTTCCCAACTATGCTTTCCGGAACAATGGTGACCTCACCTTTACCAACCTCTCGGAAACGTGGGGACTAGCCACACCGTCGCACTCCAACGGGGCCGCCTATGGCGACCTGGATAACGACGGGGACCTCGACCTGGTGGTCAACAATGTAAACATGCCCTCTTTTCTCTACCGGAACAACACCAGGGAGCAGGCGTGTTCCAATTTTCTATCGATCGCCTTCACAGGTAGTGGCGCCAACAGCGGTGCCATCGGTGCCACAGCAACACTTTACTACCCGGGAAAAACGAACTATCAGGAGCTGGTTCCCATGCGGGGGTTTAAATCGTCTGTGGATCCACGGCTCCACTTTGGTCTGGGAGATGTTACGATGATCGATTCGATCAGAGTGACCTGGCCCGACGGACACTGTTCCCTGCTGTATGATGTGCAGGCCAACCAGTTCCTCACACTTCAGCAGTCATCTGCAGGTACCTGTCCCGAGAATCCGG
Organism: Bacteroidota bacterium; assembly: GCA_034722835.1. Taxonomy (GTDB): domain Bacteria; phylum Bacteroidota; class Bacteroidia; order Bacteroidales. Next base: position 3,153 of record JAYEOJ010000073.1, read on the forward strand.
CACCAGTGAAAACCAGTGTATTCAAAAAAATCGATCCCCCGCGGGGTCTACATTTTTCACATGTGGAGAATGATTATGTGGATTTCCGGAGGGAGTCACTGCTCTTTCATATGCACTCCAATGAAGGTCCCCGTATGGCAGTGGGGGATGTGAATAACGACGGACTGGACGACCTCTATATATGCGGGGCAAAAGGCACAGCAGGGGCGCTTTATCTCCAGGAGACCGGGGGCCGGCTCCGGCCTTCCAACATGCGCCTGTTAGAGGCTGAAAGGATCTCAGAAGAGACCGGTTGTGCCCTGTTTGATGCAGATGGTGACGGCGACATGGATCTCTATGTAGCCTGTGGCGGCAATGAGTTTCCCGCCAGCTCTTCCGCCCTGAGCGATAAGCTTTACCTGAACAATGGAAAGGGGTTCTTCTCCAAATCAAAACAGATCCTTCCGGCCGGCCGTTATGAGAGCAGCTCCTGCGTGCAGCCTTCCGATTTTGACGGTGACGGAGACATGGACCTCTTCGTAGGGATCCGCCTGCGCCCCTTTCTTTATGGCATCCCGGTAAACGGCTACCTGCTGGAAAATGATGGGAAGGGGAATTTTACCAACATCTCGGAGGAGAGGGCACCCGGACTAAAAGAGGTGGGGATGATCACCGATATGGTCTGGGCAGATGTGGACAACGACAATGATCCCGATATGGTGATTGTGGGCGACTGGATGCCGGTAAAGCTCTTTATCAATGAACAGGGCCTCTTCACTGACCGTTCCGACGCATATGGTCTCTCCGGAACAGAGGGGTGGTGGAACCGGGTCGCAGCCAGGGACCTGGACGGGGATGGTGATATGGATCTGGTGTTGGGGAACCATGGACTGAACTCACGCTTTCGGGCCACCCCGGAGAAGCCAATCACCATGTATGTGAACGATTTTGACCTGAACGGCAGTGTGGAACATATCATCTGCGCATTTAACGGCGACACAGCCTACCCGGTGGTCATGAAGGATGACCTGGTCAGGCAAATTCCTGCCCTGGAACGAAAATATGAGACATTCAAGGCATACAGCGGGCAGACCATACATGATATTTTTTCAGAAGAGATTCTTCAGCGATCGGTAGTGCTGCAGGTCAATATCCTGGAGAGTGTGCTGTTGATCAACGATGGCCAGGGGGCGTTCCGGGTCAAACCCCTCCCAACCGAGAGCCAACTCTCGCCGGTTTATGCCATGGTAACGGGGGACTTCGATCACGATGCGATTTGTGATATCGTGCTGGGTGGAAACATGACCAGGGCCAAACCTGAGACCGGAATCTATAGTGCCGGCCACGGGCTCTTCCTGAAAGGCAGAGAGGATGAAAACTGGAGTGCTATCCCCGCCGACAGCTCCGGATTTTTCACCAGGGGTGAGATTCGTGATCTTGCTGTTGTAAAAATTGATGGCAGGGAGGTGATTATAGTTGCAAGAAACAATGAGAATTTACAATTTTACACTTTCTGAAATTGAAGATGTATGAACAGGATGAAATGGATGGTGCTGGCAGTCATTGCCGCACTTATTATAGGGGGATGCTCACCCGAAAAAACATATGAACACAGATTAAAACGTGAACTGGCCGGCGGAGTCAGGTACGACTCCTTGTTTATGGGGATCTCTTTCGGTATGACCGATGAGGCGTTCTATAAACACTGCTGGAAGCTGAACCAAGATGGTTTGATCAGGCAGGGGACAGGCAACCATACTGTACTGTATGAGATCGAGGAGGAGCTGGAACATCCCGCTACCATGGATTTCTACCCCAAGTTCGAAAATGGCAAAATCGTGGAGATGCCGGTACGATTTATATACAATGGCTGGGCCCCCTGGAACAAAGAGCTCTCAGCTGAAAGGCTGGTCGAGGATGTGAAGCGCTGGTACGAGGATATCTATGGCAACGGATTCATTACCATTGTCCATCCCATAAAGGGAAAGGCATACACCAAGATCGACGGCAACAGGCGGATCACCATATACAATGAGAATGAACTCCATGTATGGGCCGTTTTTACCGATATGCTTTCCGGCGCAGAAAAAGATTCCCTGCAGGGTGCAAATCCGAACTGATATCAGCATGAGAACCTTGCTTCCTGAA
>JAYEOJ010000074.1:0-5273 GCA_034722835.1 Bacteroidota bacterium
AAGTGAAATACTCCCTCACTGATCATGGCCACACCATAATCAATACCAAGAATTCTCCTTTTTACCATGGAAGAAACCACCATTCGGGTAATCTTATCAAAGGTCATCTTGGTCTTATTGAACATTTCCGGGATAACGATCATGGGGTAATGACATGCGGTACCTATTCCAAAGGCCAGGTGACCGGCCTCACGTCCCATGGCACTGACCACAAACCAGTTTCCGCTGGTGCGGGCATCTTCGTAGATGGTGGTCGAAAGACGTACGCCCTCTTCCTTGGCGGAGTGGTATCCGAAGGTAGGTGTTCCCTCCGGCAGGGGCAGATCATTATCAATGGTTTTGGGCACATGGATGTTTTTCACATCCATCTTTTCCCTGGCCAGGAACTTGGCCAGGCGGTTGGCTGTTGAAGCTGTATCATCACCTCCGATGGTCACCAGGAGTTTCACATTATTCTTCTTGAAGAAATCAACCTTGAACTCATCGTCCTTTGGCTTGTAGCGGCTCATCTTCAGTGCAGACCCTCCCCTGCTGTAGATCTGATCTGCATATTCAAAATCCAGATACTCAAACTCAGGTTCTTCAGCGAAGAGACTTTTGTATCCCCCGTTCAGTCCGAGTACATTGTATCCGTTTTTGTTAAATATTTTGGTCACTGAACTGATTACAGTATTGATTCCGGGTGCAGGTCCGCCTGCGCATAGTATGGCAACTGCTTCTTTCATGGTTACGATTTGTTATTGAATTATAGTACGATCTGACTAAATGTAAAATTGAGTCGTGAAAATACACAAAAATGATATGAAATCCATTTAAGAAATGATCTAAATTACTCCTCAATTATGCTTAATTTTGCCTGAATTTCAGATGGTCTATGGCTTGGATATCAAGTTTTCGGAAACAGGTAAACGATTTCTTCCTCGTGAGGTGGATCCGATGGCTTTTCATAACCCTGTTGACCGTTCCCATAAAAATATACCAGTGGATTATTTCACCGGCACTTCCCAAAACCTGCCGCTACTATCCCAGCTGTTCCGAATACGCCATTGAAGCATTGAAAATTCATGGTCCGATCAAAGGCCTGATCATGGGAACAAAAAGAATCCTGAGTTGTCATCCATGGGGCGGTCACGGACATGATCCGGTTCCCCCAAAGGGTACACCACTGTTTAGGATATTTAATCCCGGTAAACAATGAGAAATATTCTTCTGGTTATATGCATATTCCTGCTGGCTGTCTCCTGCAGGACCGGGAGCGAATCCACGGACAGGCCGCTTGTTAGTGTAAGCATCATTCCACAACAGTACTTTATTGAACAGTTGGCCGGTGAGCTGGTGGAAGTCAATGTCATGATCCCCCCGGGTGCCAGTCCGGCTACCTATGAACCAAGCATGTCGCAGCTGGGAAAACTGGACCGCTCCATCGTATATCTCCGAATTGGTTACGTGGGTTTCGAACAGAGCTGGATGGATAAGATCAGCAGCGTTAATCCGGATATGAAAATCGCAGACCTGTCTGAAGGAGTGGATGTGATTACGGAGGATGCCGAAGAGGAAGAAAATCACCATGGCCATTCTCATCACGGAACCGATCCTCATATCTGGATGTCAACCATTAATGCCAGGATCATTGCCCGTAATATCTATCATGAACTGCTGCTGCTGTTCCCTGATAAAAAGGATTACCTTCAAAACAGGCTTGAACAGTTTATTCTTTCCCTTGATTCGCTGCACAAGGACATTAGCAACTCACTGGAAGGTATTCAGAACAGGAAATTCATGATATATCACCCGGCACTTAGCTACTATGCCAGAGATTACGGGCTGGAACAACTCTCCCTTGAAATTGAAGGAAAGACACCATCCCCAGCTCATTTAAAAGAGATGACCGACCTGGCCATTCGCCATCAGATTTCAAAAATTCTGATTCAGAGCCAGTTTGATCGCAAAAATGCTGAGGTTCTCGCCATGGAAACAGGCTCCGAGATTATTCAATTTGATCCCCTCGACCTGCATTGGGGCAAACAAATGCGTTATATTGCAGAACAGCTAAATTCCTCCATGCAATGAGCACGCCTCTTATAGAGATAAAGCATATGGATGTTGCTTACCAGAAGCAACTGGTGCTCACCGATGTCTCCCTGTCTGTATTTGAACACGATTTCATTGGGATTATTGGTCCCAATGGCGGAGGGAAAACCTCCCTGATTAAGGCCATCCTGGGCTTATTGAAGCCCATTAAGGGTTCAATAAAACATACTCTTGACAGATCGGAAATAGGCTATCTGCCCCAGGGAAATCAGGTGGATGAGAACTTCCCCATTACTGTAAAGGAGGTGATCGCTTCCGGTTTGGAACATGGGCTGAAAGCTGGATTTGGAACTGCCAGGAACAGGAAACGCAGGGTTGATATGGTGCTGGAAACAGTGGGAATGGAAGCTTTGCAATCCCGTCCCATCGGAGAGCTCTCCGGTGGAGAATTCCAGCGCACCATGCTGGCAAGAGCCATCATTTCTTCCCCCAGATTGCTGGTTCTGGACGAGCCTGACACACATGTGGACAATCAGTTTGAAACGGAGCTTTATGCCCTGTTAAAGGAGCTGAACAAAAACATCACCATACTGCTGGTCTCACACGATATCGGGATTATCTCGCCCTATATCAAAACCATTGCCTGCGTGAACCGCGATCTTCACTACCATCCATCCAATGAGATCAATGAAGAGCAGCTGAAGGTATACAATTGTCCCATCGAAATCATAGCCCATGGGCCTGTGCCACACAGGGTTATTAAGGAACATATTCATAAATAGCATGGATCTGCTTCACTTGTTCAAATACGGATTCTTTCAGCATGCAGTGCTGGCAGCTTTCTTGATGTCTGTTACCTGCGGGATTATCGGGACCTATATTGTTTCAAGGCGCATGGTATTCATCAGTGGTGGCATCACCCACGCTTCTTTTGGCGGGGTGGGAATTGGCTATTACCTGGGCTTTCCCCCATTGGCCGGAGCCGCAATTGTTGCTGTGCTGGCTGCTCTGACCACCGAGAATCTCACCCGGCGAAAGGTACTTCGAAACGATTCCATTATTGCCATTCTCTGGTCCCTTGGAATGGCCATCGGCATCATTTTTATCTACCTGACCCCGGGCTACGCCCCCAACCTGATGAGCTATCTGTTTGGAAGCATTATTACAGTCAGCAGTATGGATCTCTGGTTAATGCTGGCACTGGCACTGGTTGTAACTACCGTATTCAGCCTCTTTTACAGACCCATCCTGTATGTGGCTTTTGATGAACAATTTGCCCGTATCAGGGGTATTCCGGTTATGTTTATCAACTATCTGCTTATTATCCTGGTAGCACTGGCCATCGTATTGAGTATCCGGACTGCAGGAATCATCCTGGTCCTTTCAGTACTTACGATTCCCCAGAATATCTCAAACCTGTTTACAAACCGTTTCAGTCACATCATGCTTGGATCGGTGGTGATCGGTTTCCTGGCCTCCTTACTGGGACTTATACTTTCCTATTACCTGGATATACCCTCAGGAGCCACCATCATATTTACCCTGGTGGTTCTGTATCTGGTAGCACGACTCATTAAAGTTCTTACTTTTGGAAAATGAAACTAAAGGAGATTATAGAAGCTGCCTGGGATGACCGGGGGCTCTTAGGTGAAAAAAATGTACAGGAAGCGATTCACGAGGTGGTTGACCAGCTGGACAAGGGCATCCTTCGGGTAGCTCAAAAAGAACCCGCTGGCTGGAAGGTCAACGACTGGGTTAAAAAAGCGGTTATTCTATACTTTCCTATCAGAAAGATGGAGACCATCGAAACACCTCCTTTTGAATTCCATGATAAAATCCCCTTGAAAAGTGGTTATAAGGCCAAGGGGGTGCGGGTAGTGCCCCATGCCATTGCCAGATATGGCTCCTACATCTCAAATGGAGTCATCATGATGCCCTCCTATGTGAACATAGGAGCTTATGTGGATGAGGGAACAATGGTTGATACCTGGGCAACGGTTGGATCCTGTGCCCAGATAGGCAAGAATGTTCATCTGAGTGGAGGAGTTGGGATTGGTGGTGTTCTGGAACCGGTTCAGGCAGCACCGGTTATCATAGAGGACAATTGCTTCATTGGCTCCAGAAGTATCGTTGTGGAAGGTGTCAGGGTGGAAGCGGAAGCGGTACTGGGTGCCAACGTAGTTATCACCAATTCCACACGAATCATTGATGTTACCGGAGAAAATCCTGTGGAGATAAAAGGGGTGGTTCCGGCCCAATCGGTAGTCATACCCGGCTCCTATACCAAATCATTTCAGGCAGGGGACTTCCAGGTGGCCTGTGCACTGATTATTGGTACACGCAAACCATCCACAGACCTGAAAACCTCCCTGAATGATGCGCTCAGGGAATACAATGTGGCCGTATAATGAGGATCGGATTTGACGCAAAACGAGCATTTAATAACTACAGTGGTCTGGGCAACTACAGCAGGTACATTATATCCAATATTTGCCGGTTCTACCCGGAAAATGAGTGTTTCCTTTATACTCCTAAAATAGTTGATGCTGAGCTTTTCAATGAACCGCAAAGCTCCACCATCGGTCTTCCTGGTGGAATCTGGTTTAGATCCGGATCCCTCTGGCGAAGTTTCGGACTTACCAGCAGGCTGAATAAGGATGCCATTGAACTATACCATGGCCTGAGCAACGAACTCCCCGTCGGGATCCACAGGAGCCCGATAAAGACCGTTATCACGATCCACGATCTGATATTCATGGAGTATCCCGAGCTCTATCCAAGTGTCAGCCGAAACATCTACGAAAGAAAGGTCCGTTATGGAACCCGTGTTGCAGGCAGGATTATTGCTGCCAGTGAACAGACCAAACAGGATATCATCCGCTTTCTGAATGTAGATGAGAGCCGGATCAGAGTGGTATACCAGGGATGCCACCGGCAGTTTTACAGCAGGGTAAGTGAGGAGACCATGCAATTTACCCGACAGCGTTTTGTCCTGCCAGCCGAATATCTGCTTTATGTGGGAACCATTGAAGAGCGAAAAAACCTTCTAAAAATTGTTCAGGCGCTTCATCAGGGACACATTGATTATCCCCTGGTTGTGGTGGGCAAGAAAACCGCTTATTTTAACCAGGTCAGGCAATTTATTGAAGGCAAGGGATTGTCAAACATTTATTTTCTCGACCAGGTGCAGGCCTCTGACCTTCCTGCCATATATCAGGGCTCTTCCGGTTTTATCTATCCTT
>JAYEOJ010000075.1:0-5220 GCA_034722835.1 Bacteroidota bacterium
ACTTCATGTGCTTCAGGCGTTTCCTGTGAGCAGGCCTGATGAAGCACCAGGAGCATCAATACACTTGAGATAACGGCTATTCTTCTCATTATTTCAGATCGCGATAGTATAGTTCTTTTGCTTCAATGGTCATGCCCGGGTTGTGACATTGAATGGCAAAAAATCCTTTCTGATACTCATCATCTTCATGGGTCATCACCAGTTGATCATTGACCCATATCTGAATCAGGCTTCCCTGGGCCCTTACCCGCATGGAGAACCACTCATCGTCCTCAGTCAGCAGTTTGCTCGCTTTTCCGGTGGGTGTCCCGGGCTTCCAGAGCCAACCTGTATGGGCTTCCTGGTTGTGGCAAATTTGTGCCTCATAGCCAATGGGATATCCATCAGGATTATCTTCAGGCGGATTGGCCCGGAAATAGAGTCCGCTGTTTCCGCCACCCCCCTGATCACTCAGCCGGAACATACCTTTTACTTCCAGATCGCTCAGTTCAGGACCCGTGTAGATATGACCGGTGCCCTTGTCCGACTGCCCGAGTAAAACCCCATCTTTCACACTCCAGTTCGCTTTTCCCCTGACCTTCCAGCCATCAAGAGCTTCTCCATCAAAGAGGGAGATCCAGTCATTCGAAAACCGCTCCATGATCTCAATCCAGTTGGTAAAAATAATCTCTTCCTCCTCAAAAAATTTGATCAGAGCAGGATCTGAAAACATCTTTGCTTCCCATACCCGTTGTTGCCAGGAATTCGTTATGCCCCTCAACTCTTCACTGTCCACCGAAGGGTGAAAGATGATTTCTGTAAGTCCGGCAGGCAGCGATTGGATCAGGTTTTTGAAATTCTCAATCTTTTCTTCATAGCTTTTGGCATTGGGCGCACTGGTGAAATTGTCAAGTTTGGGCAGCGAGTACTGCTCAACTAATCCAATAACTTGCTCATCAATCGGATAGCCCGCTTTCTTGAATTTGTCAGCAACCTGTGGATCAGAGAGGTCAATGGCATTGGCAGGAATGCCATACTCTTCGGCCACTTTAAAGAACCTCTCCACATAAGCAGCGTTTCCATAGAGGGTACCCATATGGGTATCAATATGATTCGGTCTGTAGCCCATGGCGATGGCTTTATCAATCTGCGCCCTGATCTCTTTTTCGACTTCATCTGCAGAGGCGTTCATGATCACGCCAAAGACCCCAGGCCATAGCATCCCTTCAGGATCAATTAAGCCAGGTACTTCATCCGGATCAGATACAGGTCCCCAGCGATAGTGCTTCCATTCGCTGGTATGAGTAAGGTGCATACCCACATCTTTATCGGGATGATCGATAGCCCACTGGATCATTTCATCTGCCGCCGGACAGGGGGCCATGATAGCGGCCGACTGTATCTGATTGTTTTCAAGATAATTCGCGGTGGCAATATTGGCCCCCTCGCTCATACCGGCATCATCGGCATGCAGTATAATTATCTTTTTCCCTGCAGGATATCCCAGTTTTTCTGCCCAGGTGGTATGTGTATCGGATTGCAGGTCTTTCTCCTGCCCCTTAATAGATGGAGTAAAAATCAGGCTTAGCAGGAAGATGGCCAACAGGCCAGCTGAGAAATTTGTTCTCATTGCGATTTTCATAATGATTTATTTAATGATGGTATATTCCCCAAGCGAATATGCATCGGTTCGAATGATCAATTTACTTCTTTCCGCATCAAAAAGATAATCCTGAGGGGAAGAAAGTTGTTTGTTATCCAGGATAATACTCTTTGGAGCGGAGGATAGTTGCACATACAGTATATGAGCTTTTTTCACTCCTTCGAGATGAACTGTAATACTTTCTTCAGTCTCGTCCACTATGATTGTAGTACTGGTCCCGCTGTCGGGATGGTGCACTTCGAAACGATTGTTCCCATCCGGAAAGATCCGTAAGGTCAGGTAGCCCCTGGAATTTTCATCCCCGATCCCGGTGTAGGATCTTTCAATATGCATGGGGATAATAGCCCCCTCTTTGATATAGACGGGATACTCCTCAAGTGGAAAGTCCCTCTCAATGGTCAGAGGTCCTTCAATGATCTCCTGATCATCAAACCAGTATCTCCATTTACCCCGGGGAAGACGAACGCTGTTTTTCAACTCATCCTTATAGATGGGAGCAATAAGGAGCTCATTTCCAAACATATAATGATATTTCCCCCGGATCGACCGTTGCAACACTTCGCCTCCTCTGTGTGCCTCCACGACGGAGCTATAGATATATGGAACCATCTCGGTATGCAGCCAGGAATATTCACGTATGATCTCCAGCTCCTGCTCGCTTCTTTTCCACAAAGCACGTTCCCCGTGTCCGCCATTTAAGAATAATCCGCAGAAGGTAGAAAACTGGGCCCAGCGAATATAGAGGCGCGGAGGGATTTCACCTCCGGAGAATCCAGCCACATCAGACCCTACAATGCTATAGCCGAGTGAGGCACTTTGCAGGATACTCTCTATGGCAGATTCAAATCCCTCAATGCCTTTCAATGCGATATCCTGTTTCTGACCATCTTCAGAGGTGCTACTTACTGTCCAGTGATGCTCCTGATCCCCGACCCAGTTGACCGGTGATGCATCGATGGGAGCAAATCCCTCGGGATGAAAATTCCGGTCGATGGAACGGGAGAGGGTAATAAATTCCGGGTTTTGCTTCAATCCGTGCAAATACTCCTGGCGGTAATAGAGGTCCATGTACTGACGGGTGGTCGTGATACCCTTATATGTTCTCATATATGGGATGGGAACGGGACCTATCCTGCTTGAAAAGAGTGTGGCTGAACCATCCAGCTTCCAGCCGTCTATGCCATAATCGAAAACTTTCTGCTGGAGTCCGTGCCACCAGTCGAGAGCTTCCGGATTCGTATAATCGATAAACCCGCCGTCACCCTTCCACCAGTTAATCTGCTGACCGGAGCCGGCAAGATAGTTCTGGTCCCGGGCTTCATTGTACCAGGCTTCAGAATCCTCTATGGCGGTACCTTTGCTATAGCTGTTTACATTGGGTGTCATCCAGAGCACAACCCGGTATCCGCTGTCCTGAAGATTGTTGAACCAGGCTTCTGCTTCGGGATAGAGGTCCTCGTCCACCTGGAAATCGTTGTAGCGCAGACTCCAGGGGCTATCCAACAGGATGGTCCGGACAGGGATGTCATGCTCGGCATATCCTTCGAGCAACTCATCAACCCGCCGCGCGGTGTTTTCATCATCTTCCCATAGCCAGCATTCCAGGGCCCATGCAGGAGTGAGTGGTGGATTTCCGTGGCGCTGCCCGTTAAAGGGGATTCCCCAGACGGGCAAAACAATATATATGTAAAAGAGCAACAGTAATAATCCTGCGGACCATCCCAGGAATGTAAACAACCTTCTGAATCTCTTTTTTCTTAACATTTGTCTATTCAAATAGATATATGGGATTGGTTTGTACCCAGGTAGTCCATTTTTTACCAAATTTCAGGCTGGCAACAATCCGGTAATTTCCTGACTCCAGATTATGGTTGTATTCATATGAATATACATGATCCGCTTGATCGATTACCTGTCCGTTCCTCAGAAGCTTAAACTGTACAGGATAGGGGGAGGTGGCATGCAGTGTTGAAACTGAGCCAGCCAATACAGAATCCCCCAGAATACCATGTACTTGGTTCTCATGATCGACAGCGTAAAATTGAAATCCAGTAGCTTCTGCCAGGTTTTCAAAAGCAATAAATGCATGGCCTTCCACCAAGTGGTTTTTGATAGCTTCACTGGTAAGTGTGTCACTGAATATGTGGGTGTTGACATAAGAGAAGGAGGCAAAGTAAGTATCTACATCAAATTTGAAAACCCAGCCTGCCGGGTCAGGTGGACCGCAAAGCAGTTTTTCCCGGAGTCCGGGCTCTTTGATATCAATGGTATTGGCATTGGGACCCACCCATTCCACAAGGCCATTATCCAGGTACCGGGCACGAATGTTCTGATTGTTATGTGCATCAGGAGCAGCCATTCCTACAATTTTCCGTTTCATATTTAGGGAATCCCAGTTGGCAAGAATTTCGCTCTGCTCGTCGTAAAGTTCCCTGAAGCACCAATGCTTGTATTTTTTACCGTTAACAGCAAAATTGATGATCAGTGGAGCTAATTTTTCTCCGTCCAGCATATCTGTATGAATGTTGTATATTTCCATGGCCTGGTAATCCGGATTGTCCCAATTGTGAGGCTTTTCGGTATGTACATACAGTGCAAGGCCTCCTCCATCAACTACTTGCTTTATTATTGCATCCTGACCTTTTCCCCAGTCCAACACAACACTGTCCATGGGGCAAACCATTAAACCATCGCTACTTTCTGTCCCGGGTTCAAAAATAATTCCGTCATAGGTGCCATGGTAGCTTCTTGGAAAGGTATCCAGATCCCCATGCGGATGGTCTGAAAAAAAGAGGAAATCCAGTTTAGCCTGTTTTGCTGCCGGTAATATTTCTTCAATGGTTCCCCTGCTGTCATGCGACCAGTAAGTATGTGCATGTAATATGCCTTTGTATTCTTCGAGTTCAATAACATTTTTTGGTTCCTGATATGTGATTCGTATCTCAGCCCTCTGTTTCTCCAGTCGCGGGTATGTGATCCAGTGTCTTATCCAGGAAGAAGAGGTAAATATCAGGAAGATAAAAAACAGAAGAATTAACAGGCCTGTGATGAATCTAAGGGTAATCCGTATGATTTGTCCTGTGAACTTCATTAGTACTGATGCGTTAAAAATTAAAAACTCTATAAATTATCTTCTTCGAAGGTGGCGTTTAAAAACTTTTCGGGGATATGGCAGATCTTTCTTGTTTTGTAGTTGAAAGGAACCATGAGGGTTGTGCCGCTGAAGACTTCCGCATTATCAGCTTTTCTTACGGCTTTATAACTTAAGGTCCAGCGAACGCCTTTTACTTTTGATATCCAAACTTCAACTTCCAGTTTGTCGTGAAGGAAAACCTCTTTTTTGAATTTGATATTTGCTTCAGTCAAAATTATGCCGACATTATCACTAATGCTCGCTTCGCTGTATCCAAAATGTTCAAGAAAATTGATTCTGGCTTCGTGAAATATAGACAGAGCTTTGTCATTTCCCATGTGACCGCCGTAATTAATATCGGCAATGCTAACCTTGTAGTGGGTTGATATCTTCTTCAAATGATTATAATTTTGTCACCGAATTAATTTATTTTAAATATTTCCTG
>JAYEOJ010000076.1:0-18495 GCA_034722835.1 Bacteroidota bacterium
ATGCGGCGGACCAAATCCAATCTCCTGGAAAACATAGGGAAACGAATTCTCGATGCCCTTGATGCAGAGATGGATGGTGTTAAAAAAGCTACCATCAGGATCAGAAAGCTGAATCCTCCCATGGGCGGTCCTATAAAATCGGTAGGGGTTGAAATGAAGCGAAAACGGAAAGACCGGTAGCTGAAAAGCTCATTAAAAGTACGATGCTCCGTCTATTTGACCTCATAGGAGTAATTTACAATCCGGGTATAGGCTGATCCCAGCTTTTCATATACAGTCTCCGGATACTCATACTCATTGAGTGTCAAATTATAGGTGTAATTATAATCGTCCCCTTCCGACCTGGTGAGCATATTGTTCACGTAGGTTTCTCCATGAAAGTAATATTGAAGCGCGAAGTATGGATGCTTCGTCTGATCGTAGGTCATGGTCTGTTGCGTGTTTTCACCACTTCTTGGATCCAGTTCGGTACTGGATATCAGGTTGCCCTGATCATCATACACATAGCTTACATTCCTTACATACTCCTCCCTGAGCCCGTCGGCAGAGATTTCATACTCATATTCCTCTGTAATGTAAGCCCCTTCATATTCATACTCAATATACCCGGCATAGATGGAGTCCAGGGGTTCCAGATAGGTGTAATCGAGATTTCTTTTGATCAGATCAACCCGCTCCACTAATAATCCATCGTATACGTACCATCGCTCCTCCTGCACCTTGGTATCCACATTCATGACCCGAATTACCTGGATCCGCTCCATATCATCATACTCAAAATAGTGGGTCTGATGATTGCTCCAGGTGATGTGATCCAGGAGCTCGGTTCCGGAGAGATAGTGGAAATCGGCTATGATCTTGAAAGTTTGTGAACCCTGTACCAGGGTGATGGAAATGTTAGTTGGAAGGCAAACGGGAATTTCCTCCTGCTCAACATGTTCACAGGCTACTGCGAACAGGAAAAGCGGCAAAACGGCGAATAAAATGTAATTCTTCATAGAGATTAGATTAATCTCTAATATTTACGGCCTGTATGCCTGGAGGTTAAAAATTTTACATGAACGTCTCCTTTCAGTTGACCAACTGTATGGTTACCAGTACAGGAAGATGATCGGAAAAGAAGCTCCGATCCCTGGAATCGGTCAGTCCGCCATAGCGCAAGACCTTCAGATCGTTGGAGACAAAGACATAATCGATCCGCTCCTTTGGGGGATCATCGTAGGTAAATCCATGGTAAGTAGCCACAGAAGCATATGGAGGCTGCTCTGATACCAGGAAAGCATCCTGGAGCTTACTGCCAATTAGAGCTATAGGTTCTGATCCGGGGGACAGGTTAAAATCACCACACAGCACCACCCTTCCCTTTCCTTCCGAGATTTCTTCAATCTTATCCAGGATCAGTTGTGCCGATTCCCTCCGGGCCACCTCTCCTCGATGATCAAAGTGGGTATTGAACACCTGGAGGATCTCTCCAGTCACCTCATCTTTCAACTTTACCCAGCTGCAAACCCTGCGACAGGCTGCATCCCATCCAAAGCTGCATGCTTCCGGGGTTTCCGAAAGCCAGAAGGTGCCTCCATCAAGCTTCTTAAAACGCTTGTGATTATAAAATACTGCTGAAAACTCACCTTCCCTCTTCCCGTCATCCCTGCCGATCCCTTCATAGGTAAAATCGGGAAAGGCCGCATCCAGATCATCCATCTGCTCGGGCAGGGCTTCCTGAACACAGAAGATATCGGCCCTGTGGAACCTGAAGAGCGCTGCCACATCGTCCTTCCGGTACGGCCAGGCATGCTCCCCGTCACCGGAGGTATTCATCCGGATGTTATACGTAATCAACTCAACAGGCTCCTGTGCCACTGCACCCAGCGCCAGGAAACAAACACATAAGGCAATTGCTATTCTCATCATATTATCCCATTTACCAATAACTACTAACCATTAACGCTTGCGCAGCAAGCAAACTAACTGCTCGCGAAGCGAGCTATACCGGCATATCCAGCCAGAAATACTGACCCATTCCCACTCCAAAGATCATGATCCCGAATATTCCATGCAACACTGAAGTAAAAAGGACACTCCGGGTCAACTGGTAATTCCACGCAAAATAGAGTCCCCCGATAAAGGTAAGGATCATGGAAACAGGATCATAATAGACAATGTGCATAAATGAAAAGGTAAACGCACTGGCCAGAATAAAATGCCATCCTTTTGTGAAGAACCTGGAATATCTTCTGCTGAGAAAGGTCCGGTAGATGATTTCCTGGCCGAAAGCTGAAAAAACCGGGTAGAAAAGGCACAAGGCCAGGTAGATCCAGATATTGGCGCGGGGAAGGTTAAACAGGTTTTTCCGTTCGAAAAAATAGACATACCCCAGCATCAGCATGGCGCAAATCCCAATAATCACCAGGTTTCCGTAAAGAATTTTTCGGGAGACCTGCCATCGAATCAGCTCTTTCCACTTGAAATCGGAACTGCGTCTCAGCAGCAGGAAAATAAACACTAGTGCGGGCAGAATGATGATACTTGGGCGGATAAAGTCCTGATCCAGGTATATCAATGCTGGGATCCCGAAAAAGAGGATCACAAACTCAACGACCAGCCAGTGTTTACCTTTCATCTCTTAAGTTTCTTCTCTATCTTCCTGGCTGAAGGAGTTGTGGCCAATCCGCCCAGAGCAGTGCAGCGCAGTTCATGAGGAAGGCTTTTTCCCACCCGATCCATTGTTTCGATGACTTCATCCAGAGGAATAAGGTGATCATAGCCGGCAAGAGCCATGTTCGCGCTGGCCAGGGCATTCAATCCCGAACTGATATTCTTTCCCAGACAGGGTGCTTCCACCCGGGCTGCAATGGGATCACAGATCATCCCCAGTGAATTCTGAAGGGCAAGGGAACTTGCAGCCATGCACTGTTCCACGCTTCCGTCCAGCATCCATGCAATGGCGGCAGCGGCCATGCCTGCACCAGACCCACACTCCGCCTGACATCCCCCTATTTCTGCCGAGAATGTGGAAGATGTAGCAATGAAAAGCCCTGTCAGGCTGCCTGCCAGCAATGCCTTCACCACCTTTTCTTCATCCAGTCCAAGGGAGTCAGCCACACCAATGACTGCCCCCGGAAAGGTTCCGCATGATCCGGCTGTTGGAGCAGCAACAATCACTCCCATGGAGCTCTTCACTTCCATAATGGCCGATACATAGCGCGTAATATTATGCAATACTTCGCCTCCGGCCAGGTCTCCCGCTTCCTGATGTTTGCCATATGCGACCGATTGTGCCCCGTAAATCCGGTCCTTGAACCGGGTTCCTTGCAATCCGGAATCAATGGAGCTTCGCATGACCCGGTAGAGCTCCTTCATCATTTGTACTACCTGGTTTTCATCTGTTCCGCCTATAGCAGACTCATAAGCTACAGCCAGCTCCCAGGCCGGCCTTTCCCTTTGCTTATTGTATTGCAGCATCTCTGTGCAAGAGCTGAAGGGCAGCTCAACAGGCTCCTTGACAGAAGTTGGCAACAGCGGTGGGATAATACATTTATGTGACCCTGCCGGAGGCGAACCATGCAGGACAGGTTTGCCTGATTCTGTTAACCATAACTCCACCGGGCTGTCCCCTTTGATGGAAAGTTCCGTGCCATTGATCCGGATAACTTCCATCATTCCCCCGCCGGTGGAAATGGCAACCACTTCCATCTGCAACTCCCCATGCTCCATTTGAACCAGGTAGAGGTTGGGAAGATTGTAGCCTGTATCTGTAAGCCTGAATGAAATCTCGATACCGGCATCAGCCAGGTGTGGATCGGGATCGAGCAGGCGTTTATCATCCGCATCAAAGCCAAGCAATCCACCCTTTATTCCCATATCCGATCCCTGGCTCTCATGGGTTGTGGCCAGGGCATCGCGGGAATCGTAGCTCACCACCACCCGGCCGGGAGCACCCAGCATCAGTTCCCTGCAGATCTTTCCGATCCTCAGCGCAGCAGCACTGTGAGAACTTGAGGGGCCCCGCATTACCGGACCCACCACATCGTTAAAGATGCTTGGAATATGCCTGTTTCCTGGTTTCATTCCAGTGCTTTACAAATTCTCCTGCCAGTACCTGGCCATGGTGCGCCGAAGGTGCAGACTGGTATTTTCCCTTTCACGTATGGAGTGGGTACGCATGGGATAAGAGAACATATCGAACAATTTGTCCTGTTTGATCAGTTCATCCACCAGCATTTCAAAGCTCTGGTAGTGTACATTGTCGTCGGCAGTTCCATGAATCAGTAAGAGGTTCCCTTGCAGTTTCGATGCATGGGTGATGGGCGAACCCAGGCGGTAGCCTTCGCTGTTTTTATCGGGCAGACCCATATAGCGTTCCTGGTAGGCTGTATCGTATAATTTCTGGTTGGATACAAAGGCAATGGCGATCCCGGTTTTATAGATGCCTGGATAGCGGAACATGGCATTGAGGGTCATGGATCCTCCTCCGCTCCAGCCCCATATACCAACCCGCTCTTTATCCAGAAAGGAATAGCTGTCCAGGATCTTTTGAGCCGCAGCGGCCTGGTCCCTGGCAGCCAGGATCCCGATTTGTTCGTATATGGAATTCCTCCATTCTTTTCCCCTTGGAGCTGCAGTTCCACGGTTATCCACACTGA
Source organism: Bacteroidota bacterium (assembly GCA_034722835.1). GTDB lineage: Bacteria > Bacteroidota > Bacteroidia > Bacteroidales. The sequence continues at coordinate 4,644 of JAYEOJ010000076.1, forward strand.
TCACCACATAGCCCAGCTGTGCCAGGTATTGATGCCACAGATCGCCACCTCCCCAGCTATTCTGCACCGTGGATCCGGCCGGTTCTCCATAAACATAGAAAATGACAGGGTAGCTCTTCTCCGGATCGAAATCCCCGGGTTTGATCATCCAGGCATCCAGCACGACCTCCCCGATATCAACCCTGAAAAACTCTTTGGAATTAAGGTCCAGTCCGGCATACTTCTCCTTGATCTTCTGGTTGTCTTCCATCACCCTGACTACTTCATTAGATTTCACCTCCACCAGGGAGATCACCGGTGGGGTACCCGCATTCTCAAAGGTATGAAGGGCCCAACGGGCATCGTCCGACATCACATAGCGATGCTGCCCCTCCTGTCCGGCCGGTGAGATTCTTTCCGGCTTGCTTTTTCCGTTAAGCCGGCTGCGGTAGAGATAGCGTTGCGTGGGATTTTCAGGCGAGGCGATATAGTAGACATACCCTGATTTGGGATGGATGCAGTTAAGTGATACCACATCAAATGCTCCACTGGTTACCTGGCTGATCTTGCCGCCATCACGTGAGACCTTATACAAATGCCTCCAGCCATCCCGTTCGCTGGTCCAGGTAAAATACTTGTTCCCCTCCAGCCATACCAGGTCGTCATGGACATCCAGGAAGGCTTCATCACTTTCCGTGAGGATATTTTCCAGCTCCATGGTTCCCAGGTTCCCGATCCACACCCGGTTGGTATTCTGAAGCCTGTTCAGTTGCTGAAAGATGACTTCATCGGCCCCGGGAACCATCTCCATCCTCACCAGGTAGTTGTTTCGGGGATCGCCGGGAACATCAAACCAGAGACTCTCTCCTCCGGTAGCAGGAACTACTCCTAACTTTACAGCTGAATTGGTGGTCCCCACCTTGGGGTAGGGAAAAGGCATGGGTTGAGAATAAATGGAATCCAGGTTGTTGATCAGATAGAAGGTGCCTGTTCCTTCGGTATCGGAGTGCCAGTAGATGATTTTCTCCCCATCGTTGCTCCACCGGAAGCCATCCCTGCAACTAAACTCTTCCTCATAGACCCAGTCAAAGGTCCCGTTTACAAAACGCTCATCCCCATCCTCAGTCAGCTGCGTCATGCGGCTGGTCTCCAGTTCCTCCACAAAAATATTATGCTCGCTTACATAGGCCACCCGGGTTCCGTCGGGAGAGAATTTTGTAAACATCAGGGAGGAGGAAGGCAGGCTGGTACCCACCTGCTGCAGGTTTCCTGATCCCAGGTCAAGCACCCAGTAATCGCCCCGGGTATGATACCTCCAGACCCTTCGGGTATTGGTGAACAGCAGGAGCTTGCTGTTGTCGGCCGACCACTGATAGTCCCGCACTGACAGGGGAGTGGCATTATCACCAGGAATCAACTGATCTGCACTTACCAGCACCACTCGCTCACCGCTTTTGGCATTGTAGCGGATAATTTCAGAGCAGTTTCTCTCCCTGTTCGATTCCAGGCTTGTATAATGCTGCGAGTCCTCCATCCAGCGAACCGATCTGTAGGACCGGGTGGGATAGGTGCCATTTTTATAAATATCTTCCAGTGTCAGTGCTGTTTCTGTGCTTTGTCCTGAAAGTGACAGGGCCGGTCCCAGAACAAGGACCAGGATTGCTAAATAGGGTGTAAAGTTTTTCATGAGCTTCTGTTAATTGCTGACTTAAATATAACCCAAAGTTTGTTAACTTGATCTCCGTGGAAAACCCAGGTGCATACCGGTTTGAAAAGTATTCCTTTAAGGTGATTACTCCCCTGATGGCCCTCATCAGTCTTGCTTTCCTGGTAAATGGAGAATATATCGGAGGCAGCATTTGTTTTGTGATCGGGGGCCTGTCAGCATTCTCTTTCCAGGGTGTACTTATTGACATGGAAGGGAAGCAGTATATGAAATACGATCGTTTTTTAAATATGAAATTCGGTAACTGGAAATCTCTGGCCACTCCATCCTATGTAACCATTGTTCGAATTAAATTGAGTAGCCGCAGGACGGCCCCGTCACCCATCGTCATTCCCCAGGATAAAAAAGGGGCCAGAGCCTATAAAGTAAACCTGGTGGTAGAAGGTCATGAACGATTTATCAGTATCTGCCGTGGTTCCCTCCATAACATGACAGAGGAGGCCCTGCGATTGGGCGGGCAGCTGCAGATCCGGGTGCTGGATTATACGACCCATGAAAAAAAATGGATTCTGTAACTACTTCTAGTACTGTTCTTTAATAATTATTCTCTGATTTATTTCATCTTGAGCTTGACTGGTATTGAATATTAGTATTACATTTGTACTATACATCTTGTTTAATACTAATTGTTCAATATGAAAACTGAAGACGAACTGCATATAGAACTTCTGAGTGCATGGGAAGAAACCTACAAGAAGGGACAGCTAACCCTGTGGATTTTTCTATCCCTTAAAGAAGGGCCCAAATACGTATCGGGATTACAGGAGTCCATTGAACGATTCTCAAAAGGGACCATACATGCCGAAGAACAGAGCCTCTACCGCACCCTTCGGAAATACTATCACCTGAAGATGGTCGATTACAGTGCAGGAAAAGGGCATAAAGGTCCCGACCGGAAATACTATCACCTGACCCCGCTTGGCGAATCCCTGCTTCAATCCTTCGTGGAACGAAACATCCTGCTCTTCTTTGATGAGCACCTGAAAAAGCTGTTAATGAACTAATTAATAAGAATCAAAAACCAATATCATGAAGATAATATCACGCAACCTGCTTTTATATGCACTACTGCTACTGATCTATTCCGTGTTGTTCCGCTTCGGATTAAGTACCCTGCTTACCGCTGAAAAATGGCTCTGGGTCATTCTGATTTCTGTGGCCTATGGAGCCGCTATTTTCTTCACTGCCTGGACAACCGGGAAGAGAGATGGCATGAATAATTTTTTGTTTGATGCGGGTTTCAGGTGGAACCTGACCACCTTTATTGTCTGGGGTGCTGCTTCAGAGTCCTGGTTTCTTCTGGGATTTCATTCCGCCCATGAAGCCATCCGGATGGTTCATATCACCCTGCTTATCTGGAGCGGTTTCCTGGTCCTGCATCTGATCCTCTTTCTGATTCTGCGCAGACGCACCATCAAAGGAGTGCATAAGTCTGATATCTTTGAATAGCGGAGAAAAAAGGGCCACCATATTGGCAGCCCATAGAAATCGTTTGTTATATCACCATCACTTAAACCAGTAGCCCACGGAAATAATCCACTGGGATGGTCTTGCGTCCAGGGGAAAATCGGTACCTCCAACTGTGAAGGTATCTCCAAGTGCACTTAGCGATCCTTCATACCTGGCATCTATGGATAATTTACTAATATCCAATCCAAGCCCAGCCTGGAATCCCCAGGTCATGGAACTGGAAAACAACTCGAAATCTGGGTGAATATCCGTCAATTCGGTGGTTTCGCTCAACACAAAAGATCCAACAGGTCCCGCATTAATTCTGGCCGGTCCCAATTTGACACCCACCAGTAAGGGTATATCAATTCGGTTGAATTTCACATCCAGAGGCGTTATGTCACCATCAACTACCTGTTCTACAGTACCTCCGCCGGCGTTGAAGTATAGTTCCGGCTGAATGACCAGCATGGCAATGTTAATGCGGGTTTGTAAACCAAAATGGTAACCCATTACTGCATCCCCGGTAATCAGGTCATAGACATCTGATCCGTCATCAATTCCCGTAATATCTTCCATCTTCAGGGAAGAGAAACCAATACCTCCTTTGAGTCCATACGTGAACAATTGAGCATTGGATACGGAAAATATAAACATCGATGCGATTAGCACTAAAATCAACTTTTTCATAACTATTTGGTTTAGGTTGAACTCTTTTTCTAGCTGTTTAACGGGAAAACAGCCCGTATAGTTGCATAAAATCCTTGATAAAATGCCCTTTTTTAGCTACTCGCCTGGTCCTTCCGCCAGGTCCCTGATGACAATGGAGGCCAGGGTGCAGCCAAAAATGGCCGGGATGTAGGAGTTGGTTCCCACGGTGGATTTCTTATTGGGCTCATCCTCCACGGGGATAATTATCTCTTTAGGAACCTGTTCGGTGGAGAAGACCACCTTGAATCCGCCATGGACATCCAGTTTTCGAAGTTTTTTACGCAACAGATACGCCAGCCGGCAATTATAGGTTTCTCCAAAATCGGCCACCTGTATTTGAGAAGGATCCACTTTCCCCCCGGAGCCCATGGAACTGGTCAGTTTTAGATCCCTGTTTACTGTATGGTAGATCAGGTAGATTTTGGGCGAAAGTGTATCAATCGCATCCACCACATAATCGAAAGGAGTCTGGAGGATCTCAGGGATCCGTTCCTCTTTTATAAATTCGTTGATTACTGTCAGTTCCAGACCGGGATTGATATCTATCAATCGCTCTCCCATCACCACGGCTTTCTGGCGGCTCAGGTTGCTGTGAGTGGCCGGGAGTTGTCGGTTCAGATTCCCGGGTTGAACAGTATCTCCATCGATAATGGTTATTTTCCCAATACCTCCCCGGCAGATCATTTCAGCTGCCATGGATCCTACCCCTCCCATACCCGCAATCAACACATGTGCCTGTTGAAGCCTGGTAAATTTCTCCTCACCCAGAAGTTGAATGGTGCGTTGCTGCCAGTCTGGATGTGGACCGGGATGGTTCATTTGAAAGGGATCAGATAAAATTGTTAAACCTGCTGAGGTGTGTCCTGGCATTCTCAAAAATCTGCACGCGCAAATGGTCCACCGAGATCCCTTTTACCTCCGCCGCAAACCGGTAAATTTCCCTTATATCCATATCCCCCTCATCGGTCTCCAGGAACATCATCTCCGCCGGAACCTTCTGAAGGGCCTCAACGATCTTTGAATGATCTCCTGTAATGGCTTCCCCAAAGGAGATCAGGAATCCGGCTTTTACCAATTCTTCCGCCATCTGGACACTGCCGTTATATCCATGAATGATCATGGGGACCACCGGCTGCTGTGCTTTCATGAATCCAAGCATCTCATTAAAGGACCTTACCACATGAAGCACTACCGGAAGACTTGCCGATTCAGCAATATCCACCTGCTTTTCAAAGATCCGTACCTGCTCCTCCATGGATGTCTCAAGGGATTTATCAAGCCCGATCTCGCCAATTGCCAGCACCCGGGGGTGTTCCACAGCCTTTCTCACCTTGTCCAGGGTCTCCTCTTCATCGACTTTGCCAATGTTATAGGGGTGAAAGCCAACGGAATAGTATCCGTTCTCGATATCATCGGGAGGAAAGTCTTTGGCCATCAGATTCATCATCACCCACTCTTCAATGTTACTGGCCTGTCTGTGCCCGTGTATATTGATATATCTTTTCTGGTCGGTTCCCATGATTTGCGATTCTTTCTATTGTTTAACTATTTCCTTAATTCCCTTTCTCATCCGGCCGAGTACCTCATCCCTTCCCAGGAAAGCGGCAAGATCAAATAAGCCGGGCCCTTTTGCAGCCCCTACCAGTAATAACCTCCATGCATTCATAATGGCACCCATGCCCCATTCGTTCCTGGTAATAAGGTCTTTTACAGTAGTTTCAACAGATTCTGCTGCAAATGCTTCACACCCTGCCAGTGCCTCTGCCAGCTGTTCCATCTTCGCGGGGCTATCCTCTTTCCATCGTTTCTTTATCACACCTGGATCATACACTTCGGGAGCATGAAAAAAGAACCATGACTCTTCCCAGATCTCATGGAAAAAATTGATCCTGGGTTTGATGATCGGAACCAGCGTTCCAGCTTTGTTGTTATCTATACTCGTACCATTGGCCTTCAACACGGATTGAAAGGCTGGTATCAGCTCTTCATCGGTCATCAATTGAATATGCTGCTGGTTGAACCATGTGGTTTTGTCAGGATCGAACCTGGAACCTGATTTTCCCACCTTCTCCAGCTGAAACTCTTTGATCAGCTCATCCAGGGAGAAGAGCTCCTGTTCAGTTCCCGGGTTCCACCCCAGCAGAGCAAGCATATTAATACATCCCTGGGGAAGATAACCCTCCTCCCGGTAGCCCGGGGAAGTGTTGCCCGAAACAGGATCTTTCCACTCCAGAGGAAAGACCGGGAACCCTCCCTTTTCCCCATCCCTTTTGCTCAATTTTCCTTTCCCGGTTGGCTTCAGGATCAGCGGCAGGTGGGCAAATTTCGGCATCAGGTGTTCCCACCCGAAGGCACGGTAGAGGGACACATGTAGGGGAAGTGAAGGCAACCACTCCTCGCCACGAATCACATGAGAAATGGCCATCAGGTTATCATCCACCACATTGGCCAGGTGATAAGTGGGCATTCCGTCCGATTTGAACAGAATCTTGTCATCCAGGGTAGAGGTGTTAATCACCACTTCGCCACGCACCATATCCTGCATGATGATTTCCGCATCAGGTTCAAATCGAAACCTGATCACATAGGGTGTCCCGGAGTTAATCATTTGATCGACTTCATGGTCTTCATGGGTCAGTGAATTCTTCATGGATTCCCGTACCCGGGCATCATATACAAAAGTTTCTCCGCGGGATTCATACTCTTTTCGCAGATTATCCAGCTCTTCGGGGGTGTCAAAAGCATAGTAGGCATGGCCGTTCTCTATAAGTCGCATGGCGTAACGCTGATACTGACTCTTACGTTCCGACTGCCTGTATGGTCCGAATCCTCCTCCCTGACGGGGACCTTCATCCGGGGTCAATCCACACCAGTCCAGGGCTTCAATAATATAATCTTCAGCTCCTTTTACAAACCTGGTCTGATCGGTATCCTCAATGCGCAGAATAAAAACCCCACCGTTTTTTCTGGCAAAGAGATAGTTAAACAACGCCGTGCGCAAGCCTCCTATGTGAAGAGGCCCTGTTGGACTTGGTGCAAATCTTACCCTGATATTCTGATTCATATGCCGCTAATAATATTTTTTACTTCCCCGGGTGCTTTTCCTGGAATTTGGGATAAATCCCCTCTTTCACCATCTTGAAGGAGGGTTCCAGTCTCAAAATTTTCCTGTATACTTTTCCTGCCTCAGAAAACTTCCTGGTATTTTCATAGGCGATTCCCAATCCAGCAAGGCAATTTATATAAACCCAATTCTTATTGGTACGCTCCGGGGATAATTCAAATAGCTCCACTGCCTTTTCATACATCGGGACCGCTTTGCGTTTGGATCCCCCGAATATGGCCGGCCGGTAATATTCCATATTTGCTTTTTCGAGCCACACCTGCGGTTCCTCCGGATCCAGCTCCATAGCTTTTTCATTGGCTTCCATGGACAATCGTCCCAATGAAGGGGCCCTGCGAAGTTCCAGCAAGATCTGGAATCCGTAAAAGGCTCCTTTCAGACTGTAGACCCTTGCATTGTCCTGTTTCATTTCGGCCAACAGGGCCAGATGCTTTTCTACCTTCTTCATCAGTTCTTCTGCCTCATCTTTCCGCTTTTCCGATACCAGCCAACCTGTATACCCATATTCCGTCTCCAGCAAATCATAGAGCAGGGCCGGATCGGAAGATTGCGAAAAGTCATGCTCCATCTGCGTTATCAAACCTTTCCAGCTATCCATCTCATCAAGCAGGTAAGCCTGATAGATGGCTTGTTTATACTCCTGCCCCTCCACAATAAGCAGTGATAACAACAATCCTATGCTGAAAAAGTACCTCATAACAAGGGGGCAATTTAAATATAAAATGATGTTTTTTATCATTTTTTTTGGGTGATAGAATGCGCTAATTTCGTATCCATACATTAATCCTGCATTTTATGGACAATATTCTGGTGATAGGTGCTGCCGGGCAGATCGGTTCGGAGCTGGTGATTGAATTAAGAAAGAGCTATGGCAATGAGCATGTTTTTGCCACAGATATCAAACAGGCCCCACCAGATGTAGTCGAGGGTGGACCCTTCCAGATACTGGATGTGATGGACGACAAGCAGTTGATTCATTTTATCATCCGGAACAAAATTACACAGATCTACCATCTGGCTGCAGTACTTTCGGGCAATGCAGAAAAGCTCCCCACCCAGGCCTGGAACATCAACATGGAGAGCCTGATGAATATCCTGGAAGTTGCAAAAATGGTGGATGAAGTAAAAAAGGTATTCTGGCCAAGCTCCATCGCAGTTTTCGGTCCGACCACACCGAAGACCAACACGCCGCAATTAACAGTGATGGAGCCCGTTACCGTTTACGGGATCAGCAAGCTGGCCGGTGAGCGATGGTGTGACTACTACTTCAACAGATACGGGGTGGATGTCCGGAGTATTCGCTACCCGGGCCTGGTCAGCTATAAGACCGAAGCCGGGGGTGGTACCACAGATTATGCCGTGGAGATCTATTACGAGGCCATCCGGAACGGCAGCTATGAGTGTTTCCTCACAGCACATACGGCCCTTCCCATGCTCTTTATGCCCGATGCCATTCAGGCCACCATCCAGCTGATGGAGGCTGAGCGGTCGAACCTGTCCATACACAGCGCCTATAACCTGGGAGGGATGAGCATCACACCGGACCAGACCCACCGGGAGATTCAGAAAGAAATTCCCGGATTTGCCATTTCTTACAATCCGGATTTCCGTCAGGCCATTGCAGATACCTGGCCACAGAGCGTGGACGACAGCCTGGCCAGTAAAGACTGGGGATTCAAACAAAATTATGATCTGGAGCGAATGACCGGGATCATGCTGAAAGAGATACGAAACAAACTAAAATAGAAGAAGATGTACGGAAAAATTAAGGAGCACCTGGCCAAAGAGCTGGATCAGATCAGCAATGCCGGCCTGTTTAAAGCAGAACGCATTATTTCCTCTTCCCAGCAGGCAGAGATTGAGCTGGAGAGTGGGGAAAAGGTATTGAACTTCTGTGCCAACAACTACCTGGGACTATCCAACCACCCGGAACTGGTGGCAGCCGCCAAGGATGCCCTGGATACACATGGATTCGGAATGTCGTCGGTCCGATTTATCTGCGGCACCCAGGACCTGCATCTTACCCTTGAGCAGAAGATCGCATCTTTCTTTGGTACCGAAGACACCATCCTCTACGCGGCCTGTTTTGATGCCAACGGGGGGGTGTTTGAACCTCTTCTCACAGCTGAGGATGCCATTATTTCCGACTCCCTGAATCATGCTTCCATCATTGATGGGGTCAGGCTCTGTAAGGCTCAGCGCTACCGCTATAAAAATGCCGACATGGAGGACCTGGAACAACAACTGAAAGAGGCCCAGTCCCAGCGATTCCGGATCATCGTCACAGATGGTGTTTTTTCTATGGATGGCAATGTAGCTCCAGTAGACAGGATCTGTGAACTGGCCGAAAAGTACGACGCCATGGTAATGGTGGATGAATGTCATTCGGCAGGAGTGGTGGGAAAAACCGGCCGGGGGGTTACTGAACTCTTTAACATCAGAGGCCAGGTGGATATTATCACCGGAACCCTGGGAAAAGCATTTGGGGGGGCCATCGGCGGATTTACCACCGGGAGAAAGGAGATCATTGAGATGCTTCGGCAACGTTCCAGGCCCTATCTTTTCTCAAACTCCATACCTCCAGCCGTTGTTGGTGCAGGGATCCGGATGTTTGATATGATGGATGAGACCACTGAATTACAGGAGCGTCTTCATCACAATACCAGCTACTTCAATGAGAAGATGCAGGCCGCCGGATTCGATATTAAGCCAACCGAGTCGGCCATCTGTGCCGTAATGCTCTACGATGCCAAGCTATCCCAGGAATTTGCAGCCAGGTTGCTGGATGAAGGAATCTATGTAATCGGATTCTACTTCCCTGTGGTTCCACGTGAGCAGGCACGCATCAGGGTACAGCTCTCTGCTGCACATACGCAAGAGCACCTGGATCGTGCCATTAAAGGTTTTACAAAAGTAGGGAAAGCTCTGGGTGTTATTGACTAATGGCTAAGCCTGTGCCTTTTCATCCCAGCATCTGAGAGGACCAGCACAAACATGGCTACCAGGGCAGAAACAATGCCCGTGGAAATATTAATCTGTTTCAAAAAATCCAGGTTAAACTGCACCTGGGGCCAGTTTGGCTCCAGTTGGGGGATCTTAATGGAGGTGCCAAACAGTTCTCCTCCCGGATCGGTATAGAGAACTGCCAGCACGATAACCGCTACGATAAAGAGTATAATCACGATACGTCCACCCCTTCCAATCAAAGGCTTATACGCCTTTTTAACAGGTACAGCTTCGATCTTATCCATCACCCGGTCAGTAAAATTGCCTGGGGCAGATACTACTCCCGATTCTTTGATCAACTTCGATATGTGAGGATCTCTTTTCATTTTACAGAATTGAAGATACTTCAGATTTTAAATTTTCACTGATCACCTGGTACATTTTTTTCCTGGACCTGTGAAGTTTTATCCTGATGTTAGCGCTGCTCAGTCCGGTAACTCCGGCAATTTCTTCCAGTGACAATTCATCATAATAAAAGAGGGTAACCACTACTGCATCGGTTTCCGCAAGAGATTCAATGGCCATCCGGAGATACTTGCTCCGCTCTTCGGCCGACAGACTTTCCAGTCCGTTCATCTCCCCTTCATCTACCTTTCCTTCCGGAACATCATCCACCAGGTCGATCATCTTTACCTTCTTCCTGATTTCACTGATGCAGTGATTATATGCAATCCGGTACAACCATGTAGAGAACTTTGATTTCGCCTGAAAGCTTCCGATGGACCGAAAAGCTTTCACAAAAACATCCTGGGCAGCCTCTTCGGCATCCGCCTCGGAGGTAAGCATCCGCAGGCAAACTGTGTAGATCATATCCTTATGGGCATCTACCAAAGGCCCAAATGCTTCTCTGTCTCCTCCCTTTACGCGCTCGATCCGGTATTTTATTTCATGGACATCCATGCAATTTATAAGACGCTGGTTTAGTAAAAACGTTACAGATTACCGCATATTTCTGATATACACAAGCTACTTAAGTAGCAAAATGCAATTTTTTAGTACCGAATTGTGTAACATGATCAATTTAGGGGCGTCAAAGATGCAGCAAACAATGTATAACCAATATTTTCTACTATGGATGATTTTTTAATTGTATTAGTAATTTTTGCTGCCATTTTCGGAATTGTCTTTGTGATAGCATCTGCAAAGAACCGCGAACGGATGGCAATGATTGAAAAAGGAGTAAGTCCAAAGGACTTTATGACCGAAGGCCGGCCCAATTCCTATGGCATCGTTAAATGGGCCCTGCTACTGGCAGGTATCGGGTTCGGACTGTTTATTGGAAGCCTTCTGGAAACCTATACCAGTATTCAGGAAGAGCCGGCCTACTTTGCATCGGCCCTCTTTTTTGGAGGTGCAGGCCTGTTTATTGCCTTCCTTATTGCCAAAAAAGCGGAAGAGAAGAAGTAAGCTTCTAATTATTCTCTAATACTTAAGGCCCTGTCAGATGATGGGGCCTTTTTTTTAATTTTGTGATTATAAGAAAGCAAATGAAGAAACTTGTATGGACCACAGGATGGGCCCTTGCCTGTCTGATCCCCCTTTCCGCCCAGCAGGACATAGCAAGCGCCAGGGCCATGGGGAGTGGAGCCGCAGTAACTGTTAGTGGCATTGTTACCAATGGCGATGAACTGGGCACCATTCGTTATATGCAGGATCAAACAGCAGGCATTGCCATCTATTCTTCAGAGTTGAAAGATGTGCAGCGCGGTGATAGTATTACTGTAAGCGGAACACTCAAAGATTATATCTCCCTTTTGGAAATAGATCCGGTAAGCAGCGTTACTGTTCATTCATCGGGCAATGCTCTTCCTGATCCCCAGGAACTGACACCCGAACAGTTCAATGAGCAATACGAGGGCATGCTGGTCCGGGTGGACCAGGCCACCATTAATACATCCGGGACATTCCAGCGGGAAGCCTATGGATTTACGGCAGGAGGAGAAACGGGTCAGCTCTATATAAACGATCCCTATTCTCCATTAATCGGGACTCCCATTCCTTCGGGCCATTTATCCATAACAGGTCCGCTGGGAGCCTACGATGGTACCTACCAGTTGCTTCCCCGGGACCTGGAGGATGTGATAAGTTACAGCAGCATCCAGATCATTGAAGCCCCATCCGTGAGCGGACTCTCCCAGACAGGTTTTACCCTTGAATGGCTCACCGATGTGGCAGGAAGCACTGAAGCTAAGATTGGACTCACCCCGGAGCTGGAGCTTGCTCCAGTGAAGCTATCCGGTACCACCACCAGCCATGCCATTACCATCGATGAAAGGGCCCCTGCTGAACTCTTTTACATGCAAGCCTTCTCGGTTCATGAGGAGGATACTGCAAAAGCTGCTTTAAAGGTGATTATCACCGTGTCGGAATCAAATGGAAGCATCAGGGCCCTGTTTAACAGGCCGGTGGATCGCTCTCTTTCATTGGGTTTACTGGAGCCGGAGTATCTTCCGGAAGAACTGGATGATGAGCTGATCCTTTACATTGATCAGGCAGAAGAGAGCATCGATCTGGCCCTGTACAATCTGAATAACACGGGCATTTCCGACATCACCAGGGCCCTGAACCAGGCACATACTCGTGGTGTGGTGGTCAGGGCCGTGTACGATGGGGATATAAATGCCCAGGGTATGCAAAGCCTGGATAGCGATATTGGTAAGATAGCCAGTCCCCGGTCCGATTACCCCAATTACGGCATCATGCACAATAAATTTGTTGTGATTGATGCAGAATCGGCCGATCCACTATTACCTGTGGTATGGACAGGCTCAACCAATTTCTCCTACAATCAGATTAATACCGATCCAAACAATGTGATCGTTCTGCAGGATCAGAGTCTTGCCAGGGCCTATCGCCTGGAATTCAATGAAATGTTCGGGAGCGACGGCCCTCAGCCAGATCCGGAAAATGCACGATTCGGACCGGATAAAACAGATAATACCCCCCATGAATTCATCATCGGGGGAAAACGGGTGGAATGCTATTTCAGTCCATCCGACGGAACCCATCAGCAGATCCTGAACACCATCTCCACTTCTGATCACTCCATCAATGTGGCCACCATGCTAATCACCAAACAGGACATAGGAGATGCCCTGGCACTGAAATCGGATCAGGGCAAAGAGGTACAGGTGCTCCTTGATGATTATGATCAATACGGGGAGCCCATAGCAAACACCCTTAAAGCCACCCTGGGAGCGGATTTCAGACTCAATGGCGAAGCCGGTATCATGCACCATAAATACATGATCGTGGATCAGGCCCATGCGGATGCGGATCCCCTCGTGCTGACCGGATCACACAACTGGAGCGCCTCGGCCCAGCTCAGAAATGATGAGAATACCCTGATTGTTCATGACCAGGGTGCTGCCAATGTCTATTACCAGGAATTTGTGCCCCGGTTCAGAAATGGAGAGGTACTGGTTTCGGATGGTCCCAATGAAGAGTGGCTCTTATATGACTCCCGCATTGAAATCTATCCGAATCCTGCTTCGGGATGGATTCACATAAAGACTGGTGAAGGGATCGAAATTGATGTCCTCTCTCTGAGAGATCCGAGTGGAAGAGAAATGGTACAGTACATTAACAAGATCCCATCCGGGATCGATATCAGTCAGCTCAGGGGCGGCCTGTATCTCCTGCATATCAAGCTCAGCGGGGGTGAACACATCATCAGGAAGATCATAATCACCAAGTAATTGAAAGATGGCCCTCCTCTGGGAGCTTGTTTTTCTGAAAGGATATAAAGCTTTTAAGCGATGAACGGGTATACCTAACGTAAAAGAGGCCCCCCGGAATGGAGAGCCTCTTACAACAAACAGCGCTTAAATTATCCGCATTTTGAATGGCCACAATCT
>JAYEOJ010000077.1:0-5142 GCA_034722835.1 Bacteroidota bacterium
TCTCTATGGCATGAAAAATCTTAATGATCTCAGCTGGTTTAAGCTGGATACCTTCATGTGCACGCCGCAACTTAATAAGCCGGAGCAGGTCCTTTAAGTGGAACAATGAGTAGCAAGCAGCCTTTATCTTCAGGAGGAAAGATTCAATTTTATCACGACTGCTTTTCTTTGGGGTAACACTTTGCATTTGGAAACATATATACGCTTTTTTTTTAACTTGAACTGAGAATAGGAGATGAATTGCACTATAAATAGCTCATTATGAAACAATCAAAGAAAGTGTTGTATGCTTCACAAAGCATGGCCCTGGTCCTTGGTCTGTTATGGAGCTGTGGCTCGCTTGCATGGCAATGCAGATTTTCTGATAGACATGGTGGCCGCAAAAACGGAAATCCTTCTTTTACGCAATAACTAGTGTTCTATGGGATTGACTTACAAACAGGTTTTCGAAAATAACCGGCTCTGGGTGGCAGAGAAAAGAGCCTCCGACAGAGATTTTTTCACAAAACTCAGCAGGGATCAGCACCCCGATTACCTCTATATCGGATGCAGCGACAGCCGGGTACCGGCGGAAATATTTATGGGGGCACAGCCCGGAGATGTATTTGTACACAGGAACATTGCCAACCAGGTGGCCCTGTCGGATCACAATGCCACGGGTGTGATTCATTTTGCAGTGGATCAGCTCGGGGTAAAACACATCGTGGTATGCGGACACTATATGTGTGGTGGTGTCAAGGCAGCCATGGAAGCCAGTAAGAATAGTCCGCTCGATCCCTGGTTCGACCAGGTAAGGGAAGTGGCAGAGTTAAATCGCCATGAACTGGAGACCATAAATGATGTGGGGGAGCGTTTCCGCAGGCTTGTGGAGTTGAATGTGGAGGCACAGTGCAGGAATCTCCTAAAGCTTAAGGTGGTTCAGGAATCTATCCGTAAAAACGGAATTCCTGCACTTCATGCATGGGTATTTGATATTCATTCAGGAAAGCTGATCGACCTGGATTTCCAGTATGATCGGGCTTCTATTTAAGAGGAATTGTGACTGTGAAATTCACACCTTCCCGGGTGTTCCCGGCCTCGATTTCACCTCCGTGTTCCGATACCAGGGTATAGCAGATGGAGAGTCCGAGTCCGGTTCCCTGCCCGGGGTCTTTCGTGGTAAAGAAAGGATCAAAAAGCTGATCCAGGTGTTCCTCAGCTATGGATGGCCCGGTATTGGAGAAGGAAAGCTTGAGCTTGTCACCCGAGATCCCGGTGGAGATGCGAATCACTTTTGGACGGGATGCATCCCTATTTACAGCATAAATTGCATTATCAAGGATATTCATGATTACCTGGTGCATCTTTTCCGGAAAAATCGGCACCTGCCTTTCCAGCTTGTAGTTTTTAACTATCTGAATGTCATCGGAGATCTTCGAGCCCAGGAACATCAGGGTATTGTCGATGATTTCATGCAGATCGGACTCTGTTTTTGAGGAGCCGCCCCTGTGTGAGAAGGTCATCAGGGCCTGCACGATACCAATGGACCGATCCAGTCCGTCAAAGGCCATTTTTGTAGCCGTCATGCAGCGTTTCCGGTCCTTCTCCCTCCCTTCCCAGTCATGTGTATCCTGCAGATCCTTTATAATATTCAGTCCCCCGGAAATAAAATTCAGCGGATTATTTATTTCATGGGCGATACCTGCAGTCAGTGTTCCGATGGAGGCCATCTTTTCGGATTGAACCAGGCGTTGTTGTGCGGCTTTCAGATCCTCTTTCTGTTTCTCCAGCAGCAGGTTTTTCTCCTTGATTTTCCGGTAGGACCGGATGACCAGGAAAACAATGGTCAGCATCAATACGGACAGGACCGTATATCCATAATTGGTAAGACGTTTCTGTCTTATTTTCAAATCTTTAAACTGGTTATCGAGGGTCAGTCGTTCTATCTGGTTCTGCTTCGACCGGAGCTCATAATAGATCTCCCGATTGGCCAGATTCTCCTTAAAACTGGCATTGATCAGGCTATCGTTCAGATCTTTATACCGGATATAATGTGCCAGTGCATCTTCATACTTTTGTTCCAGGGAATCGATCCGGAAAAGATGCAGATAATACTCCGGGTACTCGATCAGTCGCATATTATCCTGGAGGGCAAGGAGGGCCTTTTCTGAATACTCTTTGGCCAGCGGAAGGTTCCTCTTTTCCAGATAGGCTTTGGTCATGGAGTTGTAGAGGCTTGACAGGTGCTTGGGACCGTTGGTCTTCAGATCGTAGTAATTTTCCAGGTCCTGGAACACTTCCAGAGCCTGTGTTCTGCGCCCGGAATAAAGGTGAACATCCCCCATGTTGTAATAAGCCAGGATTTCCTGCTGCAGGCTCCCGTACTGCCTGGCAAGAGCATGGGCTTCTTTGAAAAGAATCAGGGCAGAGTCCATCTTGGAAATATTCCCATATACGGCGGCTGTTGCATTTAGTCCGCTTATTATCAAAGATGTATCGTTCAAAGCTCTACCGTATTCCGAAACCAGGGAGAATTTTTTTAAGGCGGTCTCAAATTGTTTGATGTAGAAATAGGTGTTCCCTATATGCATCAGAGTGGAGGCTTGTTTTGCAGAGTCATTAAGATCTTCAAAACTGCTAAGTGCATCCATCAGATACTCCGTTGCTATCTGGTTTACACCCAGAAAATCGTAATACTTCCCGATGGCCAGTTTCGCTTCCGCGATCCACCGAACCGAACTGATCTCTTCAGCTTCCGTCAGGGCATGATTGGCGTAGTCCAATGCTGCACGTATATCTGATTCACTCAGGATATCGGCAATCTGCAGCTGTAACTCAATCTGGTCTTCACTTAGTATTGTGGTATCCCGCAAAGCCATCAGGCTATCCACAGTTTGTGGTCTGGCCTGTGAGACTGACAGGATCACCATTACCAGTATAAGGAGTATTCTTCTGTGAAGCATTATAGGAAAATACGAAAATGAAGTGGGAAAAGTTGCCCTAGCTCTTTTTTTTCTTTCCCTTCTTTTTTCCGGGCTCTTTTTCCTGGGAAATCGAGACCTCAAATTCTTTCCCCTCGTAGGTGCCTGCTTTGATGGATGGCAAAATTTGCTTTGATACTTTCTCGTCCACTTCAAAAAAGGCATGGCGGGAATGAATATCAATGCGTCCCATGTGGAAACTTTCGATGCCTGTTTCATTGCAAACAAGTCGAAGCAGGGCCCCTTTATTTAAATTCTGCTTCTCCCCCAGGTTGATAAAGAAGCGTCGCTTTGCTCCGGCCAGGTTCCGGTTGAAGGCTCCGCTTTCCTTTCCTCCCGGTCTGCCTTTTCCCCCTGAGCGCTCTCTTCCCCTGGGGGCTGAGCCAGTTTCATGACTGGCGTTCAGGTCACCTGAATCTTTGTAGTAATCCAGAAAGGCATTAAGCTCCATGGAGATAAACTTCAGAACAATCTCCTCGGCAGGCAGATCTTTCAGCTTCTTATAGAAAACGGGCCAGTAAAGATCGATGGCTTCCTCATCCACCGGAGTGCTGACCACCTTATCCATCAGGGCATACATCTGCTTTTCACAGATCTCCTCGGAATTGGGGATGGTCGATGCTTTCATCTTTGTCTGGAGCAGCGACTCCACCTGCTTGATTTTGTAGGTTTCCCTGGTATTTACCAGGGCCAGTGATTTGCCTGATTTTCCTGCACGTGCGGTTCGCCCGCTGCGGTGGGTATAGTTCTCAATATCGTCGGGCAGGTTGTAATGGATCACATGGGAGATATCCTTTACATCGATCCCCCTTGCAGCTACATCTGTGGCCACAAGCACCTTCACTGTTTTCTCCCTGAACTTTTTCATGGCTGCATCCCGCTGGGCCTGCGACAGGTCGCCATGCAGGGCCACCACATCATAGCCCTCTTTTTCCAGCTTATCTGCAATCTGACCGGTCTCCCGCCTGGTTCGGCAGAAGATCAGTCCGTATATCTCGGGATAGAAATCCAGGATCCTTTTTATAGCATGGTACCGGTCCCGCTCTTTCATCATGTAGTAGCGGTGCTCAATATTGTCAGCCACACTATTCTGTTTACCCACAACGATTTCCATGGGATCGAGCATGTAATTCTTGGCAATTCGTTTTACTGCTTTGGGCATGGTGGCTGAGAAAAGCCAGACCCTCTTTACGGCAGGTGTCTGGTCAAGGATGGCATCTATGTCCTCTTTGAATCCCATATTCAGCATTTCGTCTGCCTCATCCAGCACCACCCTTTGAACAGACTTTAATTTTACGGCTTTCCGGTTGATCAGGTCCAGCAGCCTTCCCGGGGTGGCCACCACAATCTGGGCCCCCTTTTTGAGTTTGCGAATCTGATCGGATATGTTGGCTCCCCCGTAAACGGCGGTGATATTGGGATTTTTCTGGTAGATGGCAAATGTATCCAGGTCCCGTGTTATTTGCATACAAAGTTCCCTTGTGGGACAGATGATCAGGGCCTGGGTGTTCCGGTCATTGAAATCGGTATGCTGAATCAGCGGCAATCCGAATGCTGCAGTTTTTCCTGTACCGGTCTGAGCCAATCCCACAAAATCCTGCTTGCCCCGGGATAGGATCGGAATCGCTTTCTCCTGAATTTCTGAAGGGTTTTCAAACCCCAGTTTATTTACTGCTTTCAGGATATCCTTCGACAGTCCTAACTCCTTAAATTCCATATTCTTAAATTAGGCCGCAAAGGTACGATAATAAAGTTCCCAAAGCGTACAAATGTAGTTTTATTATGCTACCTTTGCGCACTTTTTAATCAGAGCAAAGAAGCATGAATTTACGAAATATAGCGATTATCGCACACGTCGACCACGGAAAGACCACCATGGTGGACCGCATTCTACACCAGGTAAAATTATTCAGGGACAACCAGGAGATGGGTGACCTGATCCTTGATTCCAATGATCTGGAGCGTGAACGGGGCATTACCATTCTTTCGAAAAATGTGTCTGTCACCTACAAGGGGACAAAAATCAATATCATTGACACGCCCGGACACTCCGATTTTGGCGGAGAGGTGGAACGGGTGCTGAACATGGCCGAAGGCGTGCTCCTGCTGGTAGATGCCTTTGAGGGTCCCATGCCCCAGACCCGTTTTGTGCTGCAGAAGGCACTGGAGCTTGGGAAGAAGG
>JAYEOJ010000078.1:0-1676 GCA_034722835.1 Bacteroidota bacterium
TCAGACTTTTGAAGTATTATTACATGACCATTCATCCGGCAAGAGTACTTCCATGCCAGCGCAGATGACACATGCTTCGAAAACGAGATGTTTATGCAGGGTGTTTAAGTACTTAAATGGTTTGTCTCGAATGGGCGGAGTTGTGATGAGGGATTAATAGTATTCATTGCAGGTCGGCAGTAATCAACACAGGCCTGATGAAAGTTCTTAAGATTCAGCTCCTGTGATGGAATCTTGAAGGGCCATTTTATTCAACAGGTTTACTTCTATGGGTAATTCATTAATAACCATTTTACTTTTTTCATAAAGTCTTAAGTTTTTGGATTAATTCATCAAGCTACTACTAAAAGGACGTATTAATCATTAATTTGTTGAGATTTAACGGTTTAATATCATTATCTATTCAAATACCTTCGACATCTTGAAGATTTTCGATTAAATTAAAATAGTCGGGAGCCGGTGAACCATCATGCTCATTCCTGATCCCTTCAATCTCGCAAGGGCCATGCTGAATATGCTTGGAATTTGCATGAAAAAACTGAAATACTTTACAAAATTTTACAAGAACAATATTGACTTGCAAAGCTAGAGTTCATACATTCGTATGTGCTTGAATTTTTGAAACATATCGCTCCGAAAACAAAAATCCTATTTCTTTCTATGTTCCTAATTCTGATACCTGGTGCAATTATCAGCTATTTGAGCATGAAATCGATTCAGGAAAAAGCTGACAATCAAAAAGTCAAATACCTTGAGACAGTAAACCTTGTGCGGGATAAACTGGAAAGCGAACTTTTTCAGCTGGAATCAAACTTCAGAAACAGTGTTATCGATTCATTGTTAAAACAGGAAGGTGAAGATCCACCACTGAAGTTGCTCCAGGCAGCAGGTAAGAAGAACCCCGCATTTAAAAATCTTATGCTTATAGGAAATAATGGGGAACTGATCACCAGCATGACCACACTGGAAGTGAGTAAAGTAAGTAGTTCTAAGAATCATATAAACAGAGAGTTAAGAGGAATCATTTCAGAGGCAGAAAAAGCAGAATTCATTGAAAGGAACCATTTTGGGGCAATTGACTTTTACCAAAAGGCAATCATACATACAATTTCGCAAGCTGAAGGCTATACCTTATCACGGATAGCCAGCCATTTAATATCTGCTCAATGACAGGCAATATCGAATCAGACTCATTCCCAAGTGCTTTAGTTCGAATCAGGATGGGTGACCTTGCTTTGCCACTCCAGAAACTTCTGCTCCATTGCCTGCACTCTCTCCGGATAAGCAGTAGCCAGGTTGTTGGTTTCAGTGGGATCTTCGGAAACATTATATAGATCCCAGGAATTCTCCCTTCCCCACTTTACCAATTTCCATGAATCTTCCCGTATGGCCTGCCCCTGGGACCACTCCCAGAACAAGGCATTGGAACGCGCTGTTTCTTCTCCGCGGAAAGCTGGGAGTAAGCTCTCTCCCTGCATTAGGGTAATTGCCATGCGATTAAATTCCTCAGGATAGGCTGCGCCTGTTATATCCACGAAGGTGGCCATGATATCGATAAAATGTCCCGGGAACCGGCTGAATGTACCAGGAGCTATCTGACCGGGCCAGTGTGCAATCATCGGGGTATTGATACCTCCTTCGTAGCTGTAATTCTTGTAATAGCGAAAGGGGGTATT
>JAYEOJ010000078.1:1686-5137 GCA_034722835.1 Bacteroidota bacterium
TCCCCATAATCATCATCTATATGGACCATCTCAGCAGAGGCTCCGTTATCGGATACAAACAGGATCAAGGTGTTCTTGCTTCTTCCTGTTTTCTCTAATGTTTGCAGCAACCTGCCTATATTCTGATCCAAACGATCGATCATAGCCGCATAGACCTCCATCTTCCTGATTTCATCCCTACGCAATGTATCATCAAGGGTATCCCAGGTGGGGTAAGTTGCTTCTGAGAGCTTATAGCTTTCATCAATCAATCCCATTTCCAACTGCCTGGCGTAGCGTTCTGTCCTGAGTACCCCATACCCTCTATCATATTTTCCTTTATACTTCTGAATATCTTCCGGCCAGGCCATAAGAGGATCATGGGGAGCCGTATAAGCCAGGTAGAGAAAGAGCGGTCGCTTATCATCACTGTACTGTTCCAGCCACTCAAGGGCATAGTGGGTGAAATAGTCGGTGGTATAGAAATCCGAGGCTTCAGGTGTATAAGGTGCAAACATAAGGCTATCGACGCACCAGGCCCGTTTAGCCTTTTCCCCACCCCAGCTTTTTCGGGCAGGTACGCCTTCGCCTGGCCGCTGCTCTCCCGGGTTGAAATAGTTACAGGCACCGTCCTTCAATCCGTAGTAATGATCAAAGCCACGATAAATAGGATTTTCAACTCCATGGTGTTTCCCCGACCACAGGGTAATGTATCCGGCTGATCGTAATAGTTCTCCCAGTGTAATGGCATTTTGCAAAGGTTCCCTGTAGGAGTTTGCATAGCCATTCTGCTGGGCGTAAATCCCTGTTAGCAGACAGGCCCTGGATGGAAAACATTTGGAAGTGTTATGAAACTGAGTAAATCTTATTCCCTGCTGGGCCAGTTGATCAATATGAGGCGTGTTGATCTCACTTCCATAGCAACCCAGGTCCGACCATCCCAGGTCGTCAGTGCTGACCAGGATAATATTGGGAAGCTCATGTTTTGTACAGGAATGAAAGCCCAGTAACAGGGCAAGTCCTACGATCCACAGTGTTTTCATTTTAGCAAGATATAAGATTTATTGCTATTTTGAGGCAAAACTAATTCTATGGGCCTTAAGACCAGACTACAGCTTTCCACCATGATGTTCCTTCAGTATTTTATCTGGGGAACCTGGTATGTAACATTAAATACTTACCTGGGCGAGACACTTGGTTTCACTGCCACCCAGATCGGGCTCTGCTATGGGACCTTTGCCATTGCCTGCATGATCTCTCCCTTCTTTGTGGGTCTTATCGCTGATAAGTATTTCGCCACAGAAAAAGTGCTTGGGGCCCTGCACATCCTTGGCGCCGTGCTGTTGATTGTGGCCTCCCGTGCCACTACCTTCCAGGTCTTCTACCCGGCCCTGCTGCTATATACACTTACCTATGCCCCCACCATGGCCCTTACCAATTCCCTGTCCTTTCACCAGATGGAGAATCCGGGGAAACAGTTTCCCGGGGTACGGGTGCTGGGAACCATAGGTTGGATCGTAGCCAACAATGTCATTGGCTGGCTGGGTTACACCCTTACCGTAGAACAACTCTATGTGGGAGCTGCAGCATCGCTAATGCTGGGCCTGTATAGTTTTACCCTTCCTCATGTGCCTCCGAAAAAGGAGAAGAAGGCCAGCTTCAGGGAGCTCATCGGACTGGATGCCTTAAGTCTGTTTAAGAACCGGGCCTTTGCCACCATCATGATTGCCTCGGTGTTGATATTTATCCCGGTTTCCTTTTATTTTGGATTTACCGCTTCATTTATGTCGGACATCGGAATTGATCCGGACATTATTCCCAACAGGATTAGTATGGGACAGATGGCAGAAATACTTTTCATTCTGATCCTGCCTTTCTTCATCACGCGCTTCGGGGTGAAACGGGTGCTATTTATAGGGATTGCCGCATGGATGTTACGTTTCCTCCTCTTTGCCAATGGGAATGCGGAAGGGGGAGTCTGGATGATCTATACCGCCATCATTCTCCACGGAATTTGTTACGATTTCTTTGTGGTCACCGGACAGATTTTTGTGGATGAAAAGGCTCCTGACCATCTGAAGAGTTCGGCGCAAGGGCTCATCACCTTTGCCACCTATGGACTGGGAATGCTAATCGGGACATGGTTTGCCGGTCGTACCATCGATTCGCTCACTGTGGGTGGAGTGGCCGATTGGGATAAGATATGGTATGTGCCTACCATGATCGCCGCAGTGATCCTGGTGATCTTTATTTTTCTGTTCAAGGAGAAAAAGAAGGCCGCAGCCTAAGAAGCAAGCTGGGATTTTATTTTCCTTATTTTATCTTCTGGATAATCTCTCCTGAAGCTTTGTCCTTCAGGATCAGTTTCACCGTACCGTCAGGGATCATCTCCTCCTTGATCAGGTAGTATTGTTCGTCGTACTCTTTAAGCTGCGGACCCTTTGAGACTTCTTCGCTGCCCCGCCAGTCGTCCAGTTCTATAGTTTCCCACTTCTTCGACTTTGAAGATTTATAACAGGCATCCATAATGGCATTGACCACGTACCCATCGTAGAAGGTCTCCATGGGCTGTTTCCCTTCGTCCATGGCATCAAACATATCGGTGAACATGAAATCGTAGCCCAGGGAGTTGACCTCATCCCCCACTGGGAAAAGCCAGCCGGTGGCTGATTCGGCCTTCTCTGCCACATATTCGCCTTCGCCCACGGCCGTATACATATCAAATCCTGTTCGCAGGAAGTGATTGAGGAAAATGGTGCCTTCAACACCCATCACCTCATCCCGCAGATCCATCCCACCCCGGAAGCACCAGCTTACTTCGAACTGGGCAATGGCACCCGTTGCGTATTTCACCAGGGCAATGGCATGGTCCTCTGCTTCAATGGGCTTCACCTGGGTATCGGCCCAGCACATTACCTCAATAGGTTTCACATCCTTGCCAATATAGTTCCTGGCGATCTCAATGCAATGACAGCCCAGGTCGATAATGGCACCTCCCCCGGATAGCTCAGGATTCCAGAACCAGTCGCTATGCGGGCCCGGATGGGTTTCACGCGCACGTACCCATAGAATATCACCCAGGGCACCGTTCTTAACGGACTCCACCGCTTTCAGGGTTTTGGGAGTATAACACAGATCTTCCAGGTACCCGTGAAAGACACCATGCTTCTCCACCAGCTCCAACATCTCCCTGCCCTCAGCTGCATTGCGTCCCAGGGGCTTGGTGACCAGGATGGCCTTCCCTGCTTCGGCAGCCATCCGGACTGCCTCCAGGTGCTGAAAATTGGGAAGTGCCACTATTACGGTATCAATATCGGGATGCATAACCGCCTCCTTCATATCGGTGGTCCAATGAGGAATTCCATGTCTTTCAGCAACCTTCTTCGCGCTGGATTCGCTTCTTGAATAGACCATTTCTACCCGGTCGGGCCTGCGATGCCCGTGAAGCGCATGAATGTAAAAGTCTCCGATA
>JAYEOJ010000079.1:0-5130 GCA_034722835.1 Bacteroidota bacterium
CCGAAGGGCACCCACATGGACTTGCTGGACCCACCCGGCTTCATAATCCATAACGGCCAGTTCGATAAGCATGGCCGATTTAAATAGTCCCACTTCCTTCTTATTGAGGGTACGGCCCTTCCGGATCTTTGTAAATATTCTTTCAATATCCTGATAGTCAAACTTATCAGCATAAAAACTCTCCATCCCATGGTCAGAGATCCTGCATCCCATCTGGTGGAAGTAATCGTGCCTGTTCTGAAGGGCCGTCAGCAGGTCCATAAAAGTGGAAATGCTACTTCCTGAAGCCTGTTCCAGGGCATCCAGGTACAGGTTAAAAACAGGTGCATTCTCCACGGCCATGGCCTTATCCGGTCTCCAGGCCGGATATACCTTTGTTTCAAATCCATCCTCCTTGATTAGCTGGTGATGTTCCAGGGAATCCACCGGGTCGTCGGTGGTACAGATGACCTCCACATTCATCTTCCGTATCAGCTTGCGTACACTGAATGCTTCTGATTGCAGCATCTTGCCAGCCTGTTCATAAATCTCCGGGGCACTATCCGGATTCAGCAGGTCCTTGATGCCAAAGTAGCGTTGTAGTTCAAGATGGGTCCAGTGGTACAGGGGATTACGCAGGGTGTCCGGAACTGTGGCGGCCCACTTCATGAATTTTTCCCGATCTGTTGCATCACCTGTGCAGTAGCGTTCTTCCACACCGTTGGCACGCATGGCCCTCCACTTATAGTGGTCCCCCGCCAGCCAAACCTGGGTCAGGTTGTCAAAGACGGCATCCTCTGCAATCAGGCGGGGATCCAGGTGACAGTGATAGTCAATGATAGGCAATCCTTCAGCTACCTCGTGATATAGTCTTTGTGCTGTTTCATTTTCCAGAAGGAAATTCTGGTCAAGAAATTTCTTCATGAGTCTCCTGTTAAAACAATCTCTTTATATGTCGTTCGTAGATATTGGTCATGACCTGTTCAGCCACAATTTCGCTGTGCTGCCTGACCAAAGCAAGAAATTCATCTCCCATTTCGGCGGCTACTTTGTATCCCACATGGATCAACTGCCTGAATCCTGCATGGTAGTCCGGATGACCAGGCTCATGCCTCAGGGTAGCCGCGAATTTCTCACCATCCCATTTATCCACTTCAGGTGGCAGGGGAAGGGTGGATGGATCGATATCAATCACAGTTTCGTAGGGTCCGCAAAGCTCCTCCTGCCGGCAGTAGGCCTTGCTGTATATGGTTTTAGACATGGACAGGGCATCCCCGCCAGCCAGGGCCAGACCTATGAGCTCTTCAAGCCAGGTGGTCCCGGCTGTTTTTACATGAATTCCTTTGTCGTATTTCCGGATAAGCTCTCCCATGATGGGATAGATGGTGAATTTATCACTGCCCGAATGAATACTCAGCTTAAGATTGTCAGGGAGATCAAATGTTTTCACAGCAAAATCTATGACCAGCAGGTCCTGCTCAAATTCTTTTCGGAACAGATCCACATCCCCAGCATAGTCAACTCCCTTATTGAACCTTCCTGTAAATTTGGGGGCAATGGTCTGGGCCGGTATACCACAATGACTGATCATCAGAAGAATAAAGAGGAGCTCCTCAGGAGTCTGGGCCGACTCCACTTCATCCATGCTTACTTCTGCAATAAAGTTCCCTGCACCTTTCTTGCTTTCAATGTGTTTGTATATTTCTGCAGCTTTGGCCACCGCTCCCAGGAACTTTCCGGCAATTTCCCTGAGGCTGTCCGGGGAGACAAGAAAAGGCTCCTTAATTCCGGGGATGTGCACTTCTCCGGTATAAGAGTTCGCCACGGCAAGGAATTTTTCCATCTCATCCACAGCTACCTCGCTCCCGATGTAATCAGCTACATCCAGTGTAAAGAAATCACTGTGCTCCATAAAGGGATTCACCGTAACTATGTTGATATGATCCGCATCCACATAGTAGGGATGTTCCCATCCAAGGGCGGAAACAGCCTGATCAGCCTCCTGTCTCGTATCTGCAGGTGAGGATTGAATGATCTGATGTTCCCGGTTCGATTTGTTCCAGACAGGCACAATCTCAATTCCCATCTCTTTTGCTTTGATCAGGGCCTTTAGCTGGGCTTCTCCCTGTTGACTGAATCTGTCTCCGATTCCAAAGGAGTATTTCTCTAATTTCATATGAGTTGTTAATTTCCGTGTACGGACACGAAATTAGTCAATTTTATAACTCTTTCCTAAATAAATTAACTATTTTTGGATAAGCAAATGATGCTTACCGAAGCTGCCAATATGATGTAAATGTTTGAAACATAGATATATGAGTAAAGTCAGGATCAAGGATATTGCCGAGATTGCCAATGTCTCCATTGGGACAGTGGACCGGGTGATCCATAATCGGGGAGAGGTGTCACCTGTTACCCGTGAAAAGATCCAGAAATTACTTATGGAGTTTGATTACAAGCCCGACATAGCTGCGCGTTCACTGGCACTGAAACGGGATATCCACCTGGCCGTGCTTATGCCCAAGGTTGTGAATGATCACACCTTCTGGGAACTGCCCCAGCTGGGTATTCAACGGGCACTTGAATCTCTGGATCATGATCATGTAACACTTCATCGCTTCTATTTTGACCAGATGAACCTGGAAGAATTCAATGCAATCGTGGAGCAATTTCCATTTAACACCGTGGAGGGAGTGCTCTTTGCCCCGGTTTTTAAGGAAGAATCCAACTCTTTCCTGGACCAATGTGCCTCGAAGAAGCTCCCGGTTGTATTATTTAACTCCTATCTTGAGGCTCCTTCGGTAAAGAGTTTCGTGGGTCAGGATGCCTATCACAGTGGTTATGTGGCTGCCAAGTTGATGGATTACGGATTGGAGCAGGGCAGGGATGTGGCC
Organism: Bacteroidota bacterium; assembly: GCA_034722835.1. Lineage (GTDB taxonomy): Bacteria > Bacteroidota > Bacteroidia > Bacteroidales. The sequence goes on from JAYEOJ010000079.1 coordinate 2,874, forward strand.
ATCGTAAACATGTCGGCCCGAAAGGATCACTACCCCCACATTATCGACAGGGAGAAAGGATTCAGAGCTTTCTTTGAAAAAGGTACTGACCGCCTCAAAAACTTAATTAGCATCGACCTGAATGGGGTTGATGACCTGATGTTGAGTGAAAAGCTCGGAAAGATTTGTGCACCCCATGACATTGCCGGGATCTTCGTGACAAATTCACGGGTGTATAAGGTGGCTCGTTACCTTTCTGACAGGGAAAGGGACCGGGTCCGACTGGTGGGCTATGACCTGCTTCCGGAGAATATACAATATCTGAAACAGGGCCGCATAGATTTTTTGCTCTCTCAGAAACCTGAAGAGCAAGCCTTCCTGGGACTTACTTCCCTGTACAACCTGGTGGTTTTTAACAGGGAGCCCACTTCCAAGCAATGGCTCCCCATCGATATTATTACAAGTGAAAATTTAGCTTATTATCAACCTAAATCATTTAATTAATGAAACAAGAGGCATTTAAAGCATTAAAGGATCAGGTATGTGTGATTACAGGTGGTGGCGGTGTGCTGGGTACATCCATGGCCAGGGGACTGGCTTCGGCAGGGGTGGTCACAGTGATCCTGGATATCAATGAAGAGGCTGCAAAAAAAGTTGCTTCAGAGCTCACTTCAGAATTGGGGGTGAAGAGTTATGGCTACCGGGCCAATGTGCTGGACAGAGCCTCCCTGGAGAAGGTTCGTAAACAAATAATAAGTGAGGTTGGTGAAGTTGATATGCTGATCAATGGTGCGGGAGGTAATGCTCCGACAGCCACCACCAAACTGGAGCAGATTACAGAAGAGGAGCTGGATCAGCTGGATGATGGATTCTTCGGACTGGAGCTGGAAGGATTTCAGAAAGTCTTTGATCTGAATTTCACCGGAACACTGCTGCCATCCCTGGTGTTCACCCGTGATATGGTGAGCCGGCAGAAGGGCGTTGTTTTGAACGTAAGCTCCATGAACGCCTATAAGCCTTTGACTAAGATCCCGGCTTATTCAGCAGCCAAAGCATCCATCAATAACTTTACTGAGTGGCTGGCTGTTCATTTTGCAAAGGTGGGTGTAAGGGTCAATGCCATCGCACCCGGGTTTTTTCTTACCAATCAGAACCGCTTCCTGGTTACCGATGAACATACCGGAGCATTGACACCCAGGGGCGAGAAGATCATTAATAATACACCTATGGGAGTATTCGGTGAACCGGAGGACCTGAACGGGACTGTACTCTATCTCCTTTCGGATATGAGCAGATTTATCACCGGAATCTGCATCCCGGTGGATGGTGGTTACAGTGCATTTGGAGGCGTATAGGATGATTTATTTTGAAAAAGGGGCAGCCGATGCTGTGTTGACGGATCAGGATATGGAGAGAGGCCTTTCTAAGGCTCTCCGGAGTATCGGGCCAAAAAAGAGGGTGCTGGCCATCCCCCCGGATATGACCAGGTATCACAGCATGGCCGGTCGGCTGACGGAGATGGCCTGGGAGTATTATGACGAGAACTTGAGTGATGTGTTACCTGCCCTGGGAACCCATGCTGCCATGACGATCGGGGAGATCGAAAAAATGTTTGGAGCAGTACCGCCTTCTCTTTTCAGGGTGCATGACTGGCGGAAGGATGTGGTAACGCTGGGAGAGGTGCCCGCATCTTATGTTGAAACGGTTTCTGAAGGCAGGGTGAACTATGCCTGGCCCGCCCAGGTCAACAGGCTGCTGCTTGAGGGAGGTCACGACCTGATCCTCTCCATTGGGCAGGTGGTTCCCCATGAGGTGATCGGGATGGCCAACTTTAATAAAAATGTTTTTGTGGGTACCGGCGGACCGGAGGGAATAAACAAGAGCCACTACCTGGGTGCCGCCTATGGCATGGAACGTATTATGGGTCGTGCCTCCACTCCCGTGAGGGATGTGCTGAATTATGCCTCAGAACACTTTGCAGCCGATCTGCCCGTGCTCTATGTGCAGACGGTTATTGGGCGTATGCCGGATGGTGAGCTTGTGGTCCGCGGACTCTACATCGGAGATGATGAAGAATGCTTTTTGAAGGCTGCAGAGCTTTCCCTGGAGGTTAATTTTCAGATGCTGGATCAGCCTCTTCAGAAAGTAGTGGTCTACCTGGATCCGGAGGAGTTTAAAAGTACCTGGCTGGGGAACAAGAGTATATACAGGACCCGGATGGCCATCGCCGACGGTGGAGAGCTTGTGGTGCTGGCACCCGGACTGAAAGAGTTTGGAG
>JAYEOJ010000080.1:0-5128 GCA_034722835.1 Bacteroidota bacterium
CTTCAGTATATAAGAAGGGATTGGAATAGGAAGAGAGATGAAGCCTGCCGCTTGCTACTGGCTCGCCTGTTCCAGAGTCTGTTATCCTTCCTGAAAGGGTCAATCCATTTATCTCCGGAAGAAATTAAATCTTACCCGCTTCATTCTCTGCTTCCCCTGTCCTTCCCATAAGATAAGAAAGCGATGACTGACCCGGGGTTTTTGCAATACCAAGGCTGTATCGTCCAGGCCTGAGATCAGCGGGTATCTGAATTTCAATCTCCACCTGCTCTCCGGTCCCATATTGATCCTTCAGGCCGGAAAATACAATTCCCCCTGTCTGAGTTTCAGCTTCATATTCCATGGTAAGGTGCTTTCCATTGCCTTCTTCCGGGCTGGCAAGCATCTCCTGGCTGTAGGGATTTAATATCCTCAGCGGCAGGTAGGTATACGTACTGGAGGGATAATTTCGCATCCACTTCGTATACGCCCTCAAATAGTAAATCCCGGAAGAAATGTTTTCTGGAATCCCTATGGTTCCGCCTGCCCCGCCATTAGTGATGAGTACTTTTGAAGCGGCCTGTTTTGTTCCATCCCAGTTGATCAGTTCCACATATAGAACAGTGCTCAAGGGGACTCCTTTCAGTCCACCCGGTGTACCATAGATAGCAAAGTAATAAACCTTCTCCCCTGCTCCGTAGATCTCCCTGTCGCTCAGAAGAACAAGAGATTCCCCGGATTCCTCCGGAAGAATTAAAGGCCGCTCCTGAGCTAATGCAGGAAGATGCACGAAGCTGCATAGAATGGCTATGTATATCAGAGACTTTTTCATTCCCAATAATCAGGTTTTGTTGTGCTCCCGTCCCGCCTGGTACAATCAAAGCAATCACGCGAACTTGTATACCTCTTTCCCAGGATCGGATCATCGTACATATAAATCGGGAAGGGACCCTCTCCATCTTCCAGGTCACTGTATTCCCAGTTTGCACACTCCTCAGGTCTTACGTCCAGTTCATCCAGAAATGGAACAAAGATTCGTTTTGTGGTTTGTGTCGACACCCAGAAATATCCCAGTACCCGTTCCTCATCATCATCTACGTTCTGAATATTTGTAATGGGCTGTCTTGGTTGCCTGGTGTAGAGCCCATCCGCCTCCTCGGTAGCCAGCCGGTTCTGCTCAAAATAGTTAAAGGCATTCTCACCCAGGGTGTACTGTTTTACCTGCAGACTGTATTTAATCAGGAGTCTTTCGCTCTGGTCAGAGACATAATTCAGTGGTATCTTCTTCTTCTCATTCTGAGATAAATTCATGGTGCTGGACTGGAACAGTCCGGTTATTTCCTCACCGCGCCAGCAACGATACACGGCCCACTCATCCTGCGGAACAATGGGCGTATGTGTTTCATCCAGATAGTAATACGAAATGGGTGCAAAACTTGTATACTCGTAGGTCTCATCAATTCTCCAGCGAAAATACCTCGACTCCTCTTCCCCTGCCTTAACATCCAGGTAGAATTGCACCCCTGAATAGGGATCCCCGGTCATTTCATCCACCTTATCTTCGATGGCGTAATAGACTGAGTCCACATCAATTCCCGTATTAAGCATTTCATAATCTGACTCATATACATTCCCGTCACTGGTTATCACTCGTATTTTGTACTGACGGCCGTGGACCAGCTCTTCATCGGGAACGGTTGTTCTGTAAACACCACCGGTCAGGTCCTTATAGTGCCAGGCATTGTCAAATTCATCCAGCAGGGTGACATCACAAGCTCTTACAGGGATGATCTGTGCATAGCTCAAAGATGCTGTTTTAGAAACCCTTACCGTCTGTTCCAACTCTCCTTTAATCAGGCTGCCCTCAATGGAGATCAATTCGGGTTCATCCTCAATTTCAGCCTCATAGTTGGAAACACATGAGAATCCCACCATGCCGGTCAACACGAGCAGTATGCCGATCCTGAGAGATGATATGTAGTTGATTTCAGGCATTGCTTTCTGATCCTAATTACTGTTATAGTTTCCAAATTTGAAATTCCACGAAATGGTAACTATAGGTCTGCCAAAAATGGATAACTGATAGCCATTCACCTGATCATCGACCACCTCATAGTACACTGAATACGCGTTCTCCCGGCCGGTCAGGTTGTAAATATTTAACATCCAGAAGCTGTGAGCGAACTTCTTACTCTTCAGGTTGCCTTCAAGGTTTATGGATAAATCCATCCTGAAGTAATTGGGAATACGGTAGGCATTTCTTGATGAATGCAAGAGATATGGACGACCCTCCGCATAATAAGTCGAAACCGGCAGCGTAACAGGTCTCCCCGTTGAGTATACCAGGTTCGAGGAGATACTCAAGCGGCGGCTAAGCCTGTAGTTCGCCACCAGGTTCAGGCTGTGAGGCTTGTCGAAATTAGAGGGATAGGGATTGCCGCTGTTTATCTTCTGCTCATCATATTCGCCATCTATGGTAATGGTTGAACGCGAATAGGCATAGGATAACCACCCGGTAAGTCTTTTCGAATTCTTCCTGACCATAAATTCAACACCCCTTGAATTCTGCTTTCCCTGCAATACCTGTGTCTCAATGGGTTCGCTTGAGATAAAATCTGCTCCATCCTTGTATTCGACGATGCCATTCACCCATTTCTGATAAATCTCTACGGACAGATTCAGGCTCGGATCCCGGATATCCTGGTAAAATCCCAGTGAAACCTGATCTGATACCGGTGGCGTTATATGATAGTCCGTTAACTTCCACTGGTCGTTGGGTGCGATGGCGATGGTATTGCTTAAAAGAAAGATGAACTGCTGAAGACGGCTGTAGGAGGCTTTCAAAGAACTATTTGCACCCAGCTGGTAATTCAATGCAGCCCGGGGTTCCAGTCCGGAGTAACTCTTTATAATGCCTTCACTCTGGTGAACCGTCTCCAGGTAGCTGTATTGATTCATGGGTTCTCCCGCTTCATAATAGTTGATATCGGCTGGCGCCAACATTCCATAGAGGCTGTATCTCAATCCCAGCAAGACATTCAGCCTGGGAAACAGCTGAAATTCATCCGAGATATACAAGGCACTTTCGACACCCTGTTCCCGGCCAAGATCATTAGGGATACGGTTCGATTCCGGACCATACGGGAGGATTTCTCCCCTGTTCAGGTCATACAGAATGGCATTCATCCCAAACTCGATTCTGTGACCCTCCAGTTTCAGTAAGACAAAATCGGCCCGTGCCTCACTATGCCTGAGCTGATATTCATGGGAGTAGGCCTCTGAGATGTTGTTCTTATCGTATGTGGAAAATTGATAATCACTGGTAGAAAGCGAGAAATCTGATGTCAGCGTCTTGGAAAAACTGTGATCCCACCTCAGGGATGCACCGGTATTGGAGTAGGCATAGTCATTTTTTGCCGAGAGAGAAAACTTGTCAGAACTTCTGTAGAGGAAAAGATTCAGGTGATTGTTGGGGTTGATCCTGGCATCGATACCAACGGTGAAATCGTTGAAGGAAGCATTGCTGTTTCTCAGATCGTAGTCATTCAGTTGCTTCAAGATCCAGTCGGAATAAGTGCTTCTTGCACTGGCCACGAAAGATACCTTCTCCTTCACGATGGGACCTTCAACGGCCAGGTGGGCAGTGATGGGACTGATTCCTCCCTGGGCAAACAGGTGATTCTTGTTCCCCTGCCTGGTAGTAATGTTAAATATGGAAGCAATCCGTCCCCCGTATTTAGCCGGTACATTATTCTTGTACAAGGAGAAATCGCTTACGATATCCGGACTGAATGAAGTGAAAAAACCAAATAAGTGCGAGGTATTATAAATGGATATGTTGTTGATATAGAACATATTCTGGTCCGCTGCCCCTCCCCTGACATTAAATCCTGCCGAGCCTTCACCGGCATTCTGCACACCGGGCAGCAACTGGACAATTTTAAGAACATCCTTTTCTCCCAGAACCACCGGTACTTCCTTCATGGATTTCACAGAGATGCGCTCATAACCCATAAACATTCCTTTCACATTGCTGTGACGTGTTTCCGTTACCGTAATCTCCTCCAGTTCAATCAGGTTCTCATCCAGCTCGATATTCAATGATCCGTCGGATATTACAGTCAGCCCGTATTCTGTCTCCTTCATGGCCATGTGTTTCACCATGACACTGTAATTTCCCGGGTAAAGTCGTAATTCAAAGTTGCCCTCCACATCTGATATGCTTCCTTCTCCGGTCTCTTTCACGTAAATGGTCGACCCGATCATCTCCTCCCCGGTTTTGATGCTGCTGATATGGCCCTTAATCACCGATTTCCTACCCCGGACTGCATGCTCGCGGTTCCCGATTACCAGGTTTCTCTTCTCTGAAATGGTCTTGGTCACCAGATATTGATCATCCCCCTGCTGCTGATCGCTTAAGTCCTCCACCTGCTTACCCCCGGTCTCCCTCTGCTGTTCAAAATGTTGAAATTCTGTGGTCAAAGGCTCTCCGGCAAAAACAAATACCTTGTTGTTATCCCTGAAAAAAGCAAGTTTGGTATCCTTCAGAACAGCAGAAATCGCTTCTGTTAACTCAGTTCCCTGTGGTATTGCCGGTGTCCGCACAGAATCAAGCCGGGACTCCTGAAAATAGATCTGGATGCCCTTGTCACGCTGCAGTTCCCGTGCAAATTCGGTAAAAGTGAGTTCCGGATAGGACCGGTCCAGTACGATGGGCTCCTGGGCATAAAGAGCGAATGCAAAAAGAGTAACTATGAAAACAATCAGGATCTTCTTCATAACTAACTCCTGCCCTCTCCCTGATTTAACAATTGATGCAGGATCCTGTCACAATACTCTATCAATTGATTCATAACCTGATCATTAGCCTCCATTATGAGGATCCTGTTTTCCTGCAAATATTCCTTGATCTGATCCCTGGCTGCATCCGGGAACAGCTTCACAAATGTCTTGTTGCTCTTATAACGTTGAAGCTGGCCTTCCTGAAGCAGGTATCGCCTGCTCTTCTCCCCGCTGAAACTGTATATGCTCCGGTTTCCTGAATCGTGAACTTCACGTCGATCCTTATACCATGTGTAGTAACATGAAATCTTTTCCTGCTCCGAAATAACCTGGAAAAAGCCCGGTGTTTCACCACCAAAATATGCAT
>JAYEOJ010000081.1:0-18254 GCA_034722835.1 Bacteroidota bacterium
AGACAGCTGCGCCCGCTATCTCGATCAAACCGTGGTAGCCATTATTCCGATTTTCAACGTGGGTGGGGCACTGAATCGCGGGTCCTATCATCGTGCCAACCAGAACGGACCGGTGGAACACGGATTCAGGGGCAATGCACGCAACCTGGATCTGAATCGCGATTTTATCAAGCTTGATTCGAAAAATACACAATCGATGGTCCCTCTGCTGAGAAGCTGGAATCCCGATATTTTCATTGACACCCATACCTCTAACGGGGCCGACTATCCTTATACCATCACGCTGATCAACAGCCATACCCAGCGACATGAGCCTTCCCAGGCCCGCTTCCTGGACTCCACGCTGCTGCCTTTTCTTTTCAATGAGATGGAGCAATGTCCCTATTTAATGAGTCCCTATGTCTGGAGCATCAGGCAGAGCCCCGACAATGGCATTCTTGCATTTATGGACTATCCCAGGTACACCTCGGGTTATGCCAGCCTTTTCAATACCATTGCATTTACCGTGGAGACGCATATGTTCAAGCCTTTTGAGGATCGAGTGCTCTCCACCTGGCACCTCCTGAGGGAGGCATTGCGGTTCACCGGGCTCCATGGCAGTGAATTGTCGGAAGTGAAAAATGAGGCATGGCAGGAGAAGCTGAACCGGCAGGAGTTTACCCTGCAGTGGGAACTGGACAGGACCAGGTCCGTTCCCTTACAATTCAGTGGTTATACGCGCAAGGAGAAAGCAAGTAAGGTTACCGGACAAAAACGATACTACTATGACAGAAGCGATCCATGGGAGAAGGAAATTCCCTATTTCAAGTTCTTCAAGCCTGTTATAAGCGTCTCTGTTCCGGACTTCTATGTCCTGCCTTCAGCCTGGGCAGAAGTGGTGGAACGCCTGCAACTGAACGGGGTGGAGATGAAAGAGCTTTTGATTGATAGCCTGGTTGAAGCGGATGTTTATTATATCGAGAATTATAAAACTGTGGAGAGACCCTACAACGGGCACTACCGTCACCACGATGTAGAGACCAGGATGGTAAGCGAGAAGGTGCAACTGCTGGCGGGCGACTGGATCATCCCTGCCAGGCAGCATGCCATCGAATACCTGGTGCAGACCCTGGAGCCAAGGGGCTACGACTCCTTCTTCAGCTGGAATTTTTTCGATGAGGTGCTGTTCAGAAATGAGTACTTTTCTCCTTACATCTTTGAAGAAACAGCGGAGGAGTTGCTGAAAAACAATCCGCAGTTAAAGAAAGAGTTTAAGGATAAAAAGAAAGAAGATCCCAAATTTGCAGAGAACGCATATCAGCAACTCAGGTTTATCTATGAAAGATCTCCCTGGTCAGAATCGACCTACATGCGATACCCGGTATACAGGCTGAATTATTGATTTATAAAATTTTAATTATTTTTGCAGCGTTCAAAACGCATCAGTCTGATTGATCTGCATATGAAGAAGTTACTCCTTTCAGGGGCCATGCTGGTCCTTGTTGTATTACAGGCCCTGGCAACTGTTAGCCTGGATGATTTTTTAAACCGGAAGGAAGTAAAAGAGGTACGGGTCCTCCAAAACGAATCCACCTTTGAGCGCATCCTGGAAGTGATGATCGAACAACCGCTTGATCACCGCAATCCCAATGGGGAGAGTTTCACACAGCGTGTTTATATATCTCATGTGGATCCATCCCGGCCGGTGGTTCTGATCACCGCAGGATATGATGCCAAATACTACTACACCTCTGAAATCACAGCCGAATTGCGATGCAACCAGCTGATGGTAGAGCACCGCTACTTTGGGAAGAGTGTCCCCGACAGCCTCGACTGGAATTATCTGAATACCTGGCAGGCAGCATCGGACCACCACCGGATCATCAGTCTTTTCAAGGAGCTCTACGCTGAGCAATGGATCTCCACAGGGATCAGCAAAGGGGGACAGACAGTGATGTATCACAGCTATTATTATCCGGAGGATGTGGATGTAAGGGTCCCCTATGTGGCGCCGCTGAACTTCGGACTGGAGGATGAACGGATCTATTCATTTCTCAATCATGTGGGAAGCCCCGGGGAACGCAGGAAAGTAGAGAGATTCCAGAAGATGGCCCTGAAGAACCAGGAAAAGTACCTGGATGCCTTCATTTCCTTTTCAGAAGATGAGGGCTATAGTTATGACCTGGTGGGCGGGGTGGAAAAAGCGTATGAGTATTGTGTCCTGGAATACTCTTTTGCTTACTGGCAATGGGGATATGTTCCATCAAAGAAGATCCCGGGTAGGGCTGCCAAACCTGAAGAGGTCATTAAACACATGAATCGGGTGGCAGGTTTTGACTACTTCTCCGACCAGTTTATTATAGAATTCAGGCCCTTCTTCTATCAGGCCCTGACCGAAATGGGTTATTATGGATATGACCTGGATGCTTTTGGGAACTATCTGAAGCATGTTGACAACCCCATATTCACCTTCACCATTCCGGAAGATGTGGAACTTCCATTTAATGATGAACTTTCGGTCCAGCTTCAGCAATACATCAGCGAAGAGGCCGAGAACTACATCTTCATATACGGGGAATACGACACCTGGTCGGCCACTGCAGTCAGCTCTACAGGAACTACCAATTCCAGGATATTTGTTAAGGAGGGCGGATCACACCGGACCAGGATCAACAACATGCCGAAGGAGCAGAAAAAAGAGGTATTCAGTACCCTGGAGTCCTTCCTCCACTAGCTAGCTGTACTTTTGCAGCGCATGATCGTATTCAGCCAGAAAGCTATCAAATGAAAAGTGGCGGCCATGGGCCGGATAGCAGGTTTTTACCGGCATGTCACGAATCTGTATCCAGCTGCTGACCAGGGCAGACAGGTCCTCGGCAAAGGGTGGAAAGTGCTGTTTATCAGCCACTCCAAACATGGTGTCGCCTGTTATTAACTGACCCTCTTCCATCAGAACAACCATCGATCCAAAGGTATGCCCGGGCGTATGAATCACCCTTCCGGGAAAACCGAAATTTTCCAGATTAAAACTTTCCTCCACCAGCAGGTCCGGCTCAGCACCCGGAAATTTCATCAGTTTCCTGGCAAAGATCCGGCCCAGGGCCACCAGCAATTTGGCCTTCCACCGGGTTCCCGGAGGTATGGGAGAGTAGCCCTTCCTGAGCCGTTCTGCTTCTGATTGATGTATGAGCACCTTACAAGTGGTAAGCTCCTTGATCCTTCCGGCCGATCCTGCATGATCGAAGTGTGAATGGGTCAGGATAAGCAGCTTGAGCATTTCCGGCTCCAGGCCCAGATGATCGAACATATGCAGAATTTTGTCCTCCGAACCCGGATTGCCACAGTCCACCAGGATAGCCTCTCCCGGCCGGTATATCACATAGGCCGATACATTCACCAATCCGATCCGGTATACTCTGTAATCGGACATTATTTTACGGGAAAGTCCATCAGTTTATCCCCTTCCAGATAAGCTTCCAGTCGATCGTTGATGGCTACCGGGCCAACACCGGCCGGTGTCCCTGTAAAGATCAGATCGCCTGTCTTCAGGGTCATAAAACGGGATACATAGGCAATGATTTTTTCAAAGCTGAAGATCATCAGGGAGGTACTTCCATCCTGTACGGTCTTCCCGTTCAGGTCCAGTCTGAAGGATAAGTTATGAATATCACCATACTTTTCCACCGGGAAAAACTCACTGATGGGTGCCGAATAGTCAAAGCCTTTGGCGATCTCCCAGGGCAGGCCCTTCTTCTTCTGTTCAGCCTGCAGATCGCGGGCCGTAAAATCCACTCCCAGGGCAAGCTCGTTATAATAGCGGTCAGCATACTGCTCTTCAATGCTTCTTCCCAGCCTGTTGATCCGGATCACCACCTCCAGCTCGTGATGCACATCATTTGAGAATTCGGGATAGAAAAAGGGTCGGTTTGCTGTTACCAGAGCAGAATCCGGCTTCATAAAAAATACCGGCTTATCCGGAACTTCATTGTTCAGCTCCCTGGCGTGAGCAACATAGTTCCTCCCGATGCAAATTATTTTCATAGGATTATTTCTTGATGGAACCCAGCTTGATGCTGGTAAGCACTTTCTTGGTATAGAGAGGGAAATCCCCGTTCATCATCCAGCCATAATAGCCCGGATCCTTTTCCAGCACCTCACTAACCGGTTTCCCCTTATATTTCCCGAAGTTGAACACTTCCACATCTTCTTCGTTAAAGATGATTCTCCCTGCAAAATCCACATTGCGTGTATGCGCTGAAAATTCGGCAAGCTTCCCGATGTCATTCTCCAGATTAGAGTAACGGTCCAGCTGGGCCTGCAGTACTTCATAGGTTGCCCGGGTATCGGCCTCTGCCGAATGGGCATTGGTGAGCTCTTTATTTGCGAAAAACTTGTAGGCCGCAGAAAGGGTCCGGGGTTCCATTTTCATGAAGATCACCTGGACATCCACAAACTTCTTCCTTTTCAGATCAATTTCCACACCCGACCTCAGGAACTCCTCTGCCAGCAGGGGAATATCAAATTTCACTGAGTTGTACCCGCCAAGGTCACATCCTTCAAAATCCCTGGCCAGACTCTTTGCCACTTCGTTGAAGGTGGGAGCATCCTTCACATCCTCATCGGAGATCCCATGAATGGCTGTTACCTTTTCAGGTATGGGCATATCAGGATTAATACGCAGGGTTTTGGATGTTTCATTTCCGTTCAGATCCACCTTCAGATAGGAAATCTCAACAATTCTGTCCGAAGCAATGTTGATACCGGTGGTTTCGAGATCGAAAAATATAATTGGATTCTTCAGGTTCAGCCTCATGCGCTAAGCATTTATCATCATAGGCATCAGGAGCATCAGGGTGTCTTCGTTCTCATTCTCCGTTGAAGAAGGCAGCAGAATTCCTGCACGCGTGGGATCGCTCATCTCAAGTACCACATCGTCGGAAGCCAGGTTTGCCAGGATCTCAATCAGGAACGTGGATTTAAATCCAATCTCCATATCCTCACCCTCGTACTGACAGCTCAGTCTTTCTGTGGCCGAAATGGAAAAATCAATATCCTGTGCAGAGATATTCAACTGATTTCCTGTCAGGCTAAGCTTTACCAGGTTACTGGCCTGGTTAGAAAAGACAGATACCCGCTTCAGGGTATTGTAAAAGGCCAGGCGATCGATGCTCATCTTATAAGGATTGTCGCTTGGGATCACCGAATTATAACTGGGATAGTTGCCCTCCACAAGCCTGCACACCAGTTTGTAATTGGTAAGTGTAAAGGAGGCATTCCGGTCATCAAACTCAAGAACCACCTTGTTCTCTTCCCTGGGCAATATATTCTTTAAAAGCGATGCCGGTTTCTTGGGAAGGATAAAACTTGAAGCACTTCCGGCAGCTGCATCGGTCCGCTTGTACCGCACCAGTTTGTGGGCATCGGAGGCCACAAAGGTGATATCGTCGGGAGACAGTTCCATGAAAATGCCATTCATCACGGGACGTAATTCATCATCGGCAGTTGCAAACAGTGATTTGCTGATCCCGGAAAGAAGTACTTCCTGCTCCAGCTCCAGGGTCTGTTTCTGATCATCCTTGATTACGGGCATTTGCGGAAATTCTGCTCCATTCTGACCCGGGATGGAGAACTTCCCGTTCTCGCTCTGGATCACCACCATCAGGCTGTCGGGATCGACCTCAAAATTAAGTGGGATCTCGGGAAACTCTTTGAGTGTATCAGTCAGCAGGCGTGCCGGGATAGCCACAGCACCCGAACCATCTGTATTGTCGAGCTGGATATGCGTAACCAGGGTCGATTCAAGATCGGATGAGGTAATCTCCAGAATTCCATCCTCAAGTGAAAACAGGAAATTATCTAAAATGGGAAGTGTGTTCTTATTACTGATCACACGACTGATGGCCTGAAGATGACCCAACAGTTCCATACTGGATACAACAAATTTCATGTGTTATAGCTTTTTTATAGTAAGTCAATGATCCATCAATTATACAAAAAAAAATCGTTAAAGCCGCAGCTACTTTTCCCCAAAGTAATGGGATAGACCGCGCATCAGAACATCCAGGTAAATGTAGTTCACAAACAGGGCATCCGGCTCATCATTGTAAAGAACCAGGGCCCGGAAAAGATGAGGCTCTGAATCCGGCATTTCATGGTAGGAGAATACCTCCAGCGAGTGGTACTCCCCGTTGAAGGAAAGTACCCCGATACGTGCCTTGGGCAGGTAAGGAGCTTCGGTGGCTGTAATTGAATCGGCAGTCAAGCCGGCTCTTTGTTCATACCTGATGGATGTGAAATAGCTGAACAGGAGTTTAACAGCTAATTCATTGGGCTTCCCTTCGGGCAGAATGGTCTTCTCATTGGCCGGATCGCATTGTATGCCACCCTCCTTATCCTGGGTAAAACGAAATGCTTCTCCCGATGCCAGTTCAATATCAATGGCCGAGATATCTGAAGGTTTTAAATCTATCAGAAGATGCTCGCGATAGTGATCGGGAGTTGCAGAAAAGACCCGGTCCAGATCCAGACCGGGATAGCCCGGAAGAGCAACATAGTAAGCATTTTCGGAGTTAGCGGGGTGTACCAGATACTTGCCCGACACAACGTTCAATCCGTAAGAGAGCAGCACTTTATCGCCCCTGAAATAAGTGATCTCCCGGGTTAAGTCCGTTGATTCACCGGATTCTGCAAGAGATTCCCTGCTGACAATTGAAGACACCTCCAGCCTGCTGGCTGCGATCAGCAGGTTTTCCACAGCCACCGGGCTTACCTGCTCAGTGCCAAAAAGATACCAGGATCCATCTTTAGTGTTAAGCTCTGCAGTATGGTAGGAATCCACCAGAACAATGCGGTCCACATTCTCAATTTGATTAAGAACCACACCCCTGTTGTTCCCCTGCCATGGCTTCCATGGTCCGGCCAGCATAAGTATCAACACCACCAGCGGAACGATAATAAGGAGAAGCCTTAAGGATCGGCGCATCTGCATATCATCGGGCATATTTCCTTCTCCTGAGCAGCTGGATAACAAGTCCCGCAATCAGCACCATCACCAGGGGAAGCAGTGTGTTTATAAGTTTCCATTTCAGAAGCTGCGACTTCTGACTGATTATTTCATTGTTCAGGAGGCGAAGCTTGAACTCTCTGGAACGCAACTCCATCAAACCAGTATCATCGGTCATATAATTCACAACATTCATAATAAACTCCCGGTTCCCGAAGGTCTGCTGTGTGTAGCGGTCATAGCCCAGGGGCTGGGCCCGGTAAGCTCCCTGTTCAAACTGTACTTCATTGGCAACGATATCGCCATCGGTCAACACAAAAACGGCACCAGGTTCGCCCTGTGCTCTTACCTTCCAGTTAGCAGGGACAACCCCATCCGGTACCGGATAATTTTTATAAAATGATTCGAAACTTCCCTCCAGCAAAACACCTACCGGCAGGTGAGCAGACTGATATAGTGCCGGATCGGGCTGGACCATCACCTCCTCCATATTGATGTACAGGGGAACATCCCGCTTCCTGCTGGCCTGTGATGTTGCCAGCAACACCGTCTTATTCACCTGCCCGGTACTCCCCGATAGCGTATCCAGCGAAGATGCAAACTGGCTCTTGACATAGTTGAGTCCCCTCGTTACCGGGTGGGTCACCGGTCCGGCCAGCAAGGGATGATATACCCAGGGCATCATGGTAAACTGCGCCTGTTCCCCGGCGGGTGCCGTATTGACCGGAACATAATTGCACTGCAGATCAGCCACCAGGTTATAATTGATCCTGACCCCGTATTTAAAAAGCAGATCTTCCAGTCCCACCTGGTTAGCCAGTGCTACCGTGGTTCCTGCCGAAAGGCTGTCAGCGAAAGGATGCACCGGATCGAGGAAAAAGAGAACCTTGCCTCCCTGCATGATGTATTGATCAATGGCGAATTTATCCGCCTCGCTAAAGGCATGCACAGGACGGGCAATGATCAGGGCCTGGTAGTTGAGCAGTGCCTCCACATTGCCATTGATATACCCCCGGTCCACCTGGAAGAAGTTCTTCAATTCATCCATCAGGCTGTGGGTCTGCAAGGAATCGAGCTCTCCATGGCCCTCGATAAATGCGATGCGGGGCACTTCCTCCATGGTCAGGCTGTGGATGGCCCTGGAAAACTCATACTCCAGGGTTTGAATGGAGTTATTCAGATTCAGTTCATGGGAGAGGGTGGGATTGTTTTTCAACAGATTCACAGGCAACTCAAGAGGTCCATAAGCAATGATGGCACCGGGGAAAACCATCCTGGTTGAACTCCCGCCTTCACTGTCACGTACCTGGATATTGGTAACATTCAATCCCCTGTCATACAGTTCTCCAATCATCCTGTTCCGGATGGATTCATCGGGTTCATCATAAAGGTTGATAAACTGGTACTGTAATTTATCACCGGCATAGGCCCTGAATTCGTCCATCAGCTCACGGATCGACTTTCGAAAGTTGACAAATTCGGCCGGGAGCTCGCCATCCAGGTAAATCTTCACATAAATCACATCCTCCAGCTCACTCAGCAAACGACGGCTGGGTTGGCTCAGGGTGTACTTTTTCTCGCTGGTCAGATCCAGACGAAAAAACTTGATCTCTGCCAGCAGGGACAGCACCACGACCAGGACCAGGGTAATCCCCAGCTGGATCAAATGTTTTCGTTTCAGTGCTTTCCTGTCCATGTGCGACTTACCATTTACTACTTTGAAGTACCGTCCGGGTTCCCACGATAAACAGCAGGATCACACCCGCAAAATAGAGCATATCCCTGGAATCGATCACTCCCCTGCTAATGGAATTATAATGATAAGAGATGCCCAGTCGCGATATCAGGAACACCGTGCTTCCCGATTCAGCAATTCCACTGAGAAATTCAAATCCCAGGTACATCAGAAAAGAGAGAAACACCGCCAGGATAAAGGCCACAATCTGGTTCCCGGAAAGGGATGAGGCAAAAATGCCGATGGCTGCATAGATGCCCCCCAGGAACAGGAGTCCCACGTAAGAACCCCAGGTGCCACCCATGTCCATGTTTCCCGGGGGACTCCCCAGGCGGGCGACTGACCAGAAATAGATCAGAGTAGGTAGCAATGAACCAAGCACCAGGGCCCAGGATGCCAGGAACTTGGCCAGAATAATCTGAAGTTCCGATACCGGCCTCGTGTATAGCAGGTCCAGGGTACCGGTCCGCTTCTCTTCCGAAAACATACGCATGCAGATGGCAGGGACCAGGAAGAGAAAGACCCAGGGAGCTATGGCGAAAAGCGTATCCATGGTGGCATAGCCATTTCCAATCACATTGAACTGTCCGGGAACAATCCACATAAACAGCGAGTTGAGCAGAAGGAAGACCACAATAACCAGGTAGCCTGTAAGGCTGCTGAAAAAACCACTGATCTCCTTTTTAAATAGTGCCCACATTCCTTTCTGCTTTTAACGATCCAGCACCGCTTTCGGAAGACTGGAATCGGGTAGATCGCGATAGTCCATCATCCGGATCTCATGGAAATAGAATTGAAGTATATCCTGATAGGCAAAACCGTCTCTTGCCATCTTCATGGCCCCTTCCTGGCTCATGCCGATCCCGTGCCCGAATCCTTTTCCCCAGACCAGTACGCTGTCTCCATTGGGAAACATATCAAAAAATGCAGATTTGAATCCCCAGTCCTCCCGGATCTTGGCCATCCGTATGGAATCCTTATCCAGGATGAAATATTTCTTTCTCCGCATCTGCTCAACATAGATAATCTCATCGGGAATCCGGCTGACAGATTTCATTCCGTTCTTCAGCAGGTAGTCCTTCCAGGCTGTAAAAGAGATGGTATCCTGCCACTTGGCATTAGATTGATGCAGGGAGTAGGGATCCACCACCGACTGCAGGTAATCCACATCGGCAAGCCATACATCCGAAGCCCTCTGGGTCTGTCCGCCGCTATTGGAGTGATAAGCAGCCGTGATCAGTTTGAAATTGTAATCGGCCAGTACGGTTCCACTGGTCTCCACTATGGCCTCCAGGATGTCCGGGTTACTCCTGCTCTTTCCTTTGTATGTCTGGCAATGCGGGCCGTCGCAAAGCGCAAATCCTTCATTGGTGTGCCTGCCCATCTGCTTTAATGCATAGGTCCTGCAGAGGATGGACTGCGCCTTATAAAACTCCTTCCCGGCATTGGGACCGGATTCAGCTTCGACCACTCCGGCCAGGTATTTATCCAGATCCACCTGGTTTACCAGGGTCAGGTAGCGATCGGCCGGAATAACCACCAGGTTATCATCATAGGGCCGGGATGCAATATCAGGTGAAATGGACCGTAAACGAAAAACAGATTCTGTGGAAAGGGACCTTAACTCCACATGCGAAGCATAACCAAAATCCCGTTCCGCATCCAGCACCTTCACCTTTCCATCTTCCAGGTTCAGATATACGATATCTCCCTCCTTCAGTCTGAGCCGCACCACCTCATCCAGTAGCAGCTGGTAGTTGCCCGAGGAACAATAGACCACGGCTGACTTAACCAGGTGATTCTGGAAAAGTCCCACTTCCACAGGCTGTGCCATCGATCCGATCCAGGAAACTGCTACCAGCAATACCGTTACAATCCGCTTCATTCACTTTTCACTTTTAGCAATTCAATCATCCGTTTTCCGATTCTTTGGGAAACCCCCTCTTTTCCCAGGTCATCCTTTATTTTCCTGTAGCCTTCCCGCATTTCCCTTCTGTAGGCTTCATCCTTCAGAATCAGGTCCAGTTCCTCCCGGGTCCGCGCTGTCATATCCTTCTGGATAACCTCCTCTACCAGTTTCTTCCCGTAAATCAGGTTTACAAGACTGATAAAATTAATCTTTATTAATCGTTTTGCAATGCCATACGCAAGCTGACTTGTTCTGTAGAGCACTACCTGGGGAAGTTCGAACAGGGCCGCCTCCAGGGTAGCGGTTCCCGATGTGACCAGACCCGCCTCAGCACAGGCCAGCAGGGCATAGGTTTCATTGTATACAATCTTAACATCTGTGCCCGTCAAATATTGTTCATAGATGGAGGAATCCATGGAAGGTGCACCGGCCACCACAAACTGATATTCCGGATGCTCCCCGGCCAGGGTAAGCATGGAAGGAAGCGTGGTTTCAATCTCCTTAATTCGGGAACCGCACAAAAGCGCCACCAGTGGTTTTTGAACCATCTTGTTTTTCTTCAGCCACTCTTCTTTCCCTTCAAATTCTTCCCAGAACCGGCCCACATGGTCCACCAGAGGATTTCCAAAATACTCCACCTCCATATTGAATCGTCTGAAAAAGGCAACTTCAAAAGGAAGTATGGCAAAAAGCCGGTTCACATATTTTTTCAATGACTTCACCCTGCGTTGTTTCCACGCCCAGACCTTGGGGGAGATATAGTAGAATACCCTGATCCCATGTCCGGATGCAAAACGGGCCATTCGCATATTGAATCCGGGATAGTCCACCGGTATAAGCACGTCGGGATTCCACTCCAGGATTTTTCCCTTAATGAGACGCATGTTCCGGAAAATCTTGGGTAAATGGAAAAGCACATCCAGAAACATATAACTGGTCTCCCGGTAGTGCATCACCATCCCCGGCGA
This sequence comes from Bacteroidota bacterium, assembly GCA_034722835.1. Taxonomy (GTDB): domain Bacteria; phylum Bacteroidota; class Bacteroidia; order Bacteroidales. The sequence goes on from JAYEOJ010000081.1 coordinate 11,595, forward strand.
GACGGCTTCCATCAACTCACCTCCCATATAACAAAACTCGGCCTGTGGATCAGACTCGAGAAGTCCTTTCATCAGGTTAGAGGCATGCAGGTCGCCCGAGGCTTCACCAACTATGAGAAAATACTTCATCCTTCCCTCAGACAAATTTGAGAATCACCATGATTAATGCCAGCATCAGGGTGGCAAATATGACGCCCCTGGCCGAAAAATTGCGGTTGGTCCATATGTATATGAAAAATAGCAGCAGGTTGGGAATGGCGCAGAGACTCACCACCTTGGATAACATGGTCATATGCTGAAATTGAACCAGGAAGTCCGCAAGACCACGGTCACTCTTGACGATCCAGAAACCCAGCAGGGCCAGGGCCGGTAGTACCAGTCCGGGGATCAGCCCGTGCCACAGCGTATCGAATTTCTTATTACTCATGCTTTCCGCTTTGAGCAAATTCCAGTGATTTCATCCCTTCCAGCACTTCATACGCGGTCAGATCCGTATTAATGGGAACAACAGAGACATAAGCATGCTTTAGCGCCCACTCATCGGTTCCTGTTCCCCCGTTCTCGGGCTCCCGGTTATGGAAAAACCCGGTAAGCCAGTAGTATTCCGAGCCATTGGGATCGGTTCTTTTTTCAAACTCCTCTTTCCAGTAGCCATTGGCTTGGTTGCAAATCCGGATGCCCCTGATCTTATCGGAAGGGAGTGCCGGTATATTTACATTCAGACAGATCCCATCGGGGAGACCATTCTCCAGTACATGCCGGATCACCTCTTCAGCATATATGGAGGAGGCAGTGAAATCGGCATCAGGATCAAAGTCAAGCAGGGAAAATCCAACGGAGGGAATGTGGTTCACAGCACCCTCCATGGCAGCGGCCATGGTTCCTGAGTAGAGCACACTGGATGAAGAGTTCGAACCATGATTGATCCCCGACAGCAGGAGATCCGGCTTGCGGTCACAGAGGCTGTTAAATACCAGTTTCACCCCATCTACCGGCGTCCCATTGGTAATATACCGGGAGAGACCGGGCTCATCAGAAACAAGCCTGACCCGCAGGGGCACCTTGATGGTGATGGCGTGAGACATGCCTGACATGGGTTCGCGTGATGAGATGGCCAGCACATCTCCAAATTTTCGGGCCACGCTGATCAATGCTTCCATGCCCCCGGCATGCATGCCATCATCGTTGGTAACCAGTATCAAAGGTCTTCGATTCATCATTTCTTTATAAGCTTACAAAAATATCTAAAATCTACGAGAACCAGGTTTTTTATTTCTAATTTCATTTAATGAACAAAATGGAATTTAGAAGTGTTCTTGAAATGAAATAATACGGACCCAACACAAAGCCTATAATTATGAAAAGAATCCTACTATTAATTGCAATTACTTTTATGGCCTGTACAACATTCGCCCAGAATCTGGCCGATCTTTTTGAAACCAACAAGCGCTCTGTGGTCACCATCTATGTTCAGGAGAGCGTGAGTGCCGGAACCGGTGATCCGCGTACTTTTACTTCCAACGAGGGACTGGGTTCCGGTGTTCTGATCAGGGACAATATTGTGCTTACCGCTTCCCACGTGGTGGCCAATGCAGACAAGATCATGGTTCAGTTTTATGATGGTGAATCGGTGGCGGCAACAACAAAAAGGATATCCCGCACTGCCGATGTGGCACTGATTACCCTCCAGAGGCCCCCGGCTGATCCGCACATTGCTGTAATAGGCAATTCAGACGAAACCAGAATAGGGGATGCCGTTTTTGTAATAGGGGCCCCCTTGGGACTTCCCTACTCCCTGTCGACAGGTGTAGTCAGCGGAAGACATGCGGAACGGATGTTTTCCAACGATGGCCGGTCACTGGAATTTTTCCAGACCGATGCTTCCATTAATACAGGGAATTCGGGCGGACCCATGTTGAATTATAAAGGTGAAGTGATCGGCATAGTGAGCTCCATCCTGACCCGTTCAGGTGGATTTGAAGGGATCGGGTTTGCTGCCACCTCCAATGTGGCCAGGGAATTACTGACCGACAGAGGCAGCAGGTATTTTGGCATTGAAGCCATGGCGCTTAGCTATGAAATGGCACGCATTCTCAATGTTCCCCAGGAATCGGGCTGGCTGGTCCAACATGTGGTCAAGAATAGTCCGGCTGGAAAGCTGGGAATCCATGGAGGATTCAGAATGGTCATTATCGACGACCAGGAAATCATGCTGGGAGGGGATATTATTCTGCAGGTAGACGATATCAGAATCACGGGGGAGGAAAGCGTTTACCAAATCTGGGAATATCTCAATTCAAATCTTTCAACCACCACCTATACGATCAAAGTACTCCGGAACGGTAAAATCAAAGAATTTCACTGGGTTTCCTCCGAGTTTCAACCACAGCGGCAATGAGTCTGGTCACCACCTTGCTGCCTGCCGGATCAGTGGATGATGCGGAGCTGACCTATGTGGTGATGGGAGCCAGGTACCAGGGGCAGTGGATTTTTGTACGACACCGGGAGCGCAGGAGCTGGGAGTTGCCGGCCGGACACATTGAACCCGGGGAGGGGCCCGACCGGGCAGCCGTACGGGAACTGTATGAAGAAGCGGGGGTGGTCAGTTCCATCCTGAGGATTGTTTCTGACTATCGTGTTACGGATGGAGGGAAGCGTGCTTACGGAAGGCTCTACTGTGCCGATGTAAAGGAACTGGAGCCCCTTCCGGAACATGAAATTGAGGAGATAAAACTGAGCGAAGAGCTCCCCTCCCACCTCACCTATCCGGAAGTTCAAACCCTGCTTTTTTCACTTTTAACTTCGGCTTAAAAGCACTACTTTTGCAGCTTATATTATGAAGCAGTAATGAAGATTTCCTACAATTGGCTCAAGCAATATATTGATACCGACCTGAGCCCCCGGCAGGTCAGTGAAATTCTTACCAATACAGGACTTGAGGTTGAGGGGCTGGAAGAGGTACAGTCGGTGAAGGGGGGACTGGAAGGTGTGGTTATCGGAGAGGTGCTCAGCTGTGAAAAACATCCCGATGCCGATAAGCTTACAGTGACCACGGTGAACCTGGGAGATGGGGAGCCGGTGCAGATTGTCTGCGGAGCTCCCAATGTGGCAACGGGACAGAAGGTTCCGGTAGCCACCGTTGGCACCACCCTCTGGCCCGATGAGGAGGGATTTACCATCAAGAAAGCGAAAATCCGCGGGGTGCCCTCCATGGGCATGATCTGTGCTGAAGATGAACTGGGTCTGGGCACCTCCCACGAGGGAATCATGGTACTGGAGCCCGAAGCCCTGGCAGGAACACCTGCAGCCGATTATTTTCATGTAGAAAATGACTTCGTATTTGAGATCGGGCTCACTCCCAATCGCATTGACGGAGCCTCTCACCTGGGTGTGGCCCGGGACCTGGCCGCCTTCCTGAAGCAAAGCGGGCCTGCCATGGTGAAGAAACCGTCGGTGGAGGCCTTCCATGCAGATAACAACAAGCTATACATCCCGGTTGAAATAGAAGAAAAAGCCGGCTGCAAGCGTTATTCCGGCGTAACCATACAGGGAATAAGTGTAAAGGAAAGTCCCGCCTGGTTGCAAAAGCGCTTAAAATCAGTTGGACTGACCCCCATCAATAATGTGGTGGATATTACCAATTATGTTTTGTATGAAACAGGACAACCTCTTCACGCTTTTGATGCGGATCAGATCAGGGGCCATAAGGTGATTATCAGAACCATGCCCGAGGGAACTCCCTTTGTTACCCTGGATGAGCAGGAGCGAAAACTTCGCAGCTCCGACCTGATGATCTGCAATACAGAAGATGGTATGTGTATTGCCGGTGTTTTTGGTGGGATTGCTTCGGGTGTGACTGAAAAGACAAGCTCCATTTTCCTGGAATCGGCCTGTTTTGACCCGGTTTATGTTCGCAAAACAGCCCGGCACCACCAGCTTAATACAGATGCATCCTTCAGGTTCGAACGGGGATCGGACCCCAATATGACCGTCTGGGCACTGAAACGTGCAGCCATGCTGATCAAGGAAATTGCCGGGGGCAGCATATCGTCCGAGCTGGTGGATGTCTACCCCGCACCGGTGGAAGATTTCCCCGTGGAGATCAGTTTTGCACATGTGGACCGTTTGATTGGAAACCATATGGAACCAGCCATCATTCGCTCCATCCTGGAATCTCTGGAAATCCGGGTGGAAAAGGAGAACGACCAGGGAATGGTCCTGCGCGTTCCCCCGTACAGGGTAGATGTTCAGCGAGAAGCCGATGTCATTGAAGAGATCCTGAGGATTTATGGATTCAACCGGGTGGAGATTACAAACGGACTGCGTTCAACGCTTTCTTCAACCAGCAAACCGGACAAGGAGCAGGTGGTAAATATGTGCTCGGACCTGCTCTCTGCCAATGGCTTCTTTGAGTTGAAGTCCAACTCCCTGACCCCTTCATCTTATTATGACAAGGAAGAAACCCAGGATCCGAAAGCGGTCCGACTGTTCAATCCACTGAGCCAGGACCTGGCCCTGATGAGGCAAACTCTGCTGTACGGGGGACTGGAAGCCATAGCCTATAATATCAACCGGAAGCAAAGTGACCTGAAGCTTTACGAGTTTGGAAATTGTTATTTCAGGGACGGGAAGAAAAAAGCAAAGAATCCCCTGGAGAAATATGAAGAAGCCTTTCATATGGGCATCTTCCTTTCCGGAAATGTTCAGCCGGGCAACTGGGTTCAGAAAGCTGAAAAAGCCTCTTTTCATCAGCTGAAGACCTACGTGGAGCTGGTACTGACAAAGCTTGGTATTGATCCCATGGTACTGGAGTGTACCGGTTTGTCCGACCCGGACTTCGATGACGCGCTGGCCTACAACTACAAGAGCACCAGTCTGGTTGTATTCGGACAGGTTTCCCGGCATACTGTAAAGAAGTTTGATATCAAGCAGCAGGTATATGCGGCTGAATTCAACTGGGATCTGATTATGCAGGCCATATCAGGCCACAGGGTCCTCTTCAACCCACTTTCCCGCTTTCAGATAGTGACTCGCGACTTCTCCCTGATGCTGGACCGGAAAGTGACTTTTGAATCGCTCCGGACGCTTGCTTTCAAAGCAGAGAAGAAGCTATTGAAAAAAGTAACTCTCTTTGATGTTTATGAAGGGGATAAAATTGAGAAAGGAAAGAAATCCTATGCCCTCACCTTTACCCTTCTGGATAAAGATAAAACTCTTACAGACAAACAGATCGATAAAGCCATGCTTCGTATTGCCAGGGCCTTTGAACAGGAACTTGGGGCCTCGGTCAGGGGAATGTAAAATCCATGAATTCATCAATAAAGCTTTTTCGGGGAGACATCACCAGTTTAAACGTGGATGCCATAGTTAATGCAGCCAACCGGAGCCTCCTGGGTGGAGGTGGCGTGGACGGCGCCATTCACCGTGCAGCGGGACCGGAACTGCTGGAGTCGTGCCGTTCCCTTCATGGCTGTGAAACCGGGGAAGCCAAAATTACACCCGGCTTTCAGCTGCCTGCAGGCTATGTGATTCATACGGTGGGGCCGGTCTGGCATGGAGGAAATAAAAGGGAAGAGGAGATCCTGAGAAGCTGTTATACCAACAGCCTGCAGCTGGCTCTTCAACATGAGTTAAGATCCATTGCCTTTCCCAACATCTCTACCGGGGTCTACGGATATCCCAAAGAAAAGGCTGCGAAAATCGCCATTGAGACCGTAAAGGAATTCCTGGGAAAAAACCCCGCTCCCCTTGAAATCATTTTTGTTCTGTATGACAGCGAAAATGAAACCCTCTACAGCACCCTCCTTGAAAAGTAAATTAACAGTCGAAGTAAGAAATCACATGAGACAGGGGATACCAACCTGCTTGGCCCCGATAACGATGTTTGGTACGGTGAGATAAATTAGAACATTATTAAAAGAGTATTCCGAAGCCGATACCATAACGGAAATATTTAAAGCCGAAGTTGGCCTCCAGGTCTGTTGAAGGATCCAGTGAGATGGGATCCATCCCAAGCCACTCCAGCTTCTCGTTGATCGCATCTTCAATGATTGGAACCAGCTCTTCCACATAATCGGACTCTATGGAGAAATTAATTTTGTTGGAAGCAAGCCGAGGACCGGCAAACATAAAGTCCACCAAAAACCGCTCCTTAAATTTAAACTGGTATCCGATCTGCAATCCCCCACCCAGTTCGCGGAAATTGCCAGCTGTAGCAACATCAATATATTCGGTTTCGGACCAATAATGAAAAGTCAGATCCCCGTATAACTTTGTGAACCGGCCATAGAGCCCCGCGTAAAGTCCGGTGCCGGGTCCCCCGCATTCACAGAAATTGAAATAGTACCTGATCTCAGGAGTAATACTGTATCCTCTGACTCCCTGGGAATTACTGGTCATAATCAGACCACCAAGCCCAAAGACCTTAGGGATATCACCACCCCACCTGTAACCCGCCCCAAGCTGCAGGGACCAGTGCTCGTTCAAACTTCTCTCATAAAGCATGGAGACATTATGGAGAGCCATTCCGGCCAGGTTCAGCTTCACGCTATTCTTGTACGCCGTTGGAGTTTTTAACTGCGCACTTGCCAGCATTGGCGAAAGCAGTACAAGAAACATACAGGTTCTAAATCGCATTTTCATTGAGTATTTACTAAATTT
>JAYEOJ010000082.1:0-5118 GCA_034722835.1 Bacteroidota bacterium
GGGTTAACTCATGGGTGCTGGTTCCTGCCGGTTTTCCAAAAACAAGGGAGAAAATAGAGCAGGCTGGCTACTCTACCATCTCCCTGGACGTAAGCGAATATCGGAAACTGGACGGCGGCTTAAGCTGCCTTTCGCTTCGCTTTTAATTTCACAAATTCTCTGTAAGGGTAACCGCCATTTCATACCCGTTCACAAAAAATGCCGGCATTCCCTCTGATTCAGTCCCTTTGATGGCCTCCATCTTCAGGTCCGAGCCTTCCTTGATCTTGATAAGCACCTTCATGGCCTCCTCATTGATATCGAATTTGGGATATTTCACATCGGCCTTGAATACTGTTTATAAAGCTGGTATTGAGCCTTGATATCCCCATTGAGGCATTTCTCAATAAGCCTGCTATTGATATTGATCGTCTCTTCCTTCAAAACTCAATCTAAAGACGCAACAGTATAAAAAAGGTTGGAATGAATTTTTATGTCAGCTTTCCGGCTGCTTGCGACCTGCCAGGAGCATCCTTGCAAGTCCAGTTCCCAGGATCACCAGAATAACTACCGAAATACCCAGGGTCTTCCATCCGGCTGCCACCTCACCTTCTCCAATAAAGGTGAAGGCCGCAAACAGCAGAAAGAGAAGCAGGATGTACCAGAGGGTTGACAAAAGCCATTTCCACCAGTTCATTTTCAAGCCCAACGCTTTCGCCCAGAAGGTAGCTCCGACCACCACCGCACCGGTCAGCAATCCAGTAATAAACGCGAATACTACAAAGTTCGTAATCATGGCCTAATCTCCTTTACTTGGATCGTTAACTTTAATATCCAGATAATTTTTTACCTGGAGCCATTCTGGCGGCTCCCTGAAATTGGCAAAGCTTCCATCCGGTGGTGGTAGATACTCTTGAGCCTCCGGGGCCTCAAACAGATTCTTTTGCATATAGGTAAGTCCATTGTCCACCAGTCCCGTGGGATCCTTTGAGTCCACCTTCCTTGCCAGGGAATGGAGCCAGTTGCTTTTCCGGCTGTACGGACAGGCAATCAGGCAAAGCCGGCATCCCATTCCTCCCATGCTCTGCATCCAGAAATTGAAGCAGGAAGTCTGGTTGATCTCCCAGTGCCGGTAGCCCCTTGTGTTCATCTCTTCATTGGTATCCGCTTTGCTGATGGATCCGGACGGACAAATGTCGGCACATATCTGGCAGTGTTCGCAAAAGGCTTTCACACCAAAATCGATGGATTGATCAATTTCCATTTCCAGGCTGGTGGTTACAAAGGCAGCTCTGAAATTGGATCCTGTTTCCGGGGTGATCACGATACCGTGACGCCCCTGTTCCCCCAGTCCGGCCTTCACCAGGTAGGGTACAGCGATCAGGTCATAGCCATCCATGGGACTGTGCCTTCGGGCAGGGTAACCCAGCGATTTAATAAAGGTTTCGAGTCTCCTGGCAGCAATGGAGGAACGGGAATAGGCATCAAAGCTGGTCCCGCTGTTTGGATTGGAGTTTACCTGCTCCCACTGATGTGGAACCCCGAAGGCGATCACATATTTCCAATGTTTGGGAACCTCATAGCTGCCCCGGTTCTCCGAACCCCGCAGATCGTAGTTGTAGCACCAGTCGGGCTCAATGGTCGTGATCCCCACCATGGTAGCACCGAAATGGTGCGCTACTTTTTTTATTAGTTTGGATGCATGAGCCGGACTCTTAAAGGGCAAGGGATCACCGATTTCCTGACGCCCCCCGATCTTAAAATCTGACTCTTCCGGAGGCTCCGTAATGCGCTCACTGGTACGCCATGAACCGGACCAGGCATTGATCAGGGTATAATACTCCCCATATTGCTCCTCGTCCTTATGTTTCTTAGGCATGATCTCCTCTATCCTGATCTTATCAAGCTCGTATAGATCAGGGCGATTTTTGTACCAGCTAAGCATGGGTTCTTTGAAGGCCTCCACCGGGGGAAAGCTGGTCTCTTCATTTGAGGGCCTCTCCCCTCCGGTCGTCTCGGGTGCTGTTTCTCCCTGCGGTGCAGGCATCCTGTTCCCCATGCCCTCCTGCCGCTCTTCTCCCGCATTGAAGGATTGGATCATCTCCCGGTATTGACGCATATCACGCATAATCAATGACTGGCGTCCAAATGCCGATTCCTGCATTTCGGGCCTCAGGGTCTCACCGGTAATTTCGTAGGCAGGACCCTTGCGAATCATCTTCGAGCGATCCACAAACTGGGTATTGTCGCCCAGATGCTGCCACCCCGTATGGGTGGAGGGATCTCTACCTGCAGCCAGTCCGGCTCCTGCCACTGCTCCTACCTGGAGACCCGCTGCCACTGCCCCGCCAATCTTAAAAAATTCCCTCCGGGAACAGGGTTTCTCTTCCTTATCTGATCTTTTTTTCATGGGTAATGAAATATTTGCTTATCAAATCCTGATCCCTATCACGCATACATCATCGATCTGCTCATTACTACCCCGCCACTCTTCAAAGGTATTGTCGATGATTTGCCTTTGCTTCTCCATGGACTCCGAATGGACCGATAGTAGCAAATCTTTGAATTTATGGGTCTTAAATTTTTTCCGGTGCTCGCCTCCATACTGGTCCACATAACCGTCAGAAAAAACATAGATCGAATCATTCTCTTTCAACTCCACAACCTGGTTCCTGAACTCGGTCTCCTCCCAGTGAATGCCTATGGGTTGTTTATCTCCTTTTAGCTCAAAGAGCAGGGACCCGTTCCTCTTCACCGCTGTATCTGAACCGCTTTCCTTTCCGGTCAGTTGCTCCTTGTCACGAATAAGATAAAGTGGATTATATGCCCCGGCAAACTGCAGGTGTCTCTTCTCCTTATTGATTACTGCAATGGCCATATCCATGCCATCCTTCTGGTCCCTGATCGTCCCCTCCTGAACCAGCATGGCTTTGACCTTGGTCCTCAGCTGCTCCATGATATCGCCCGGCCTGCTTGTTTTACCTTCCACAAACAATTCATTTAACAGGGTAATGCCCAGCATACTCATAAAAGCACCCGGCACTCCATGCCCCGTACAGTCGGCCGCCACAATCACAATGGATGAATCTATTTCCTTGATCCAGTAAAAATCACCGCTTACAATATCCCTGGGTTTAAAGAGTACAAAGTACTCCGGAATAACGCTATCCAGGTAGCTTTTTTGCGGAAGGATGGCAGCCTGGATCCGCTGCGCATAACCAATGCTATCTGTCATTTCCTTCTTCTGTGCAAATAGAAGGTCTCGCTGGGCCTCAATTTCATCACGCTGCGACTCGATCTCCTCTTTCTGCTCGCTGATCTCCCGGGTGCGTTCCTGAACCTTTTGCTCCAGCTCCCGGTTCACCTTGTCCTTCAGCTTTTCATTCTCCTTCAACTGGTCAATTATCCTGAGTTGTGCACGCTTCCTCTCTTTCTCGTCAAGTCTCATTTTTTCGCCTATTCCGATTGAGAAGATCAGAATTTGCAGAACCGCTGCAATATAAACACCGGAGACTTCCAATATCCGCACCAGTACAGATTCATGCACCGTAAACGCAGTAAATGAAAATGTAATTGCCAGAAGAGTAATGATGGTAAGCGGAACCAGAACCAGGTTGGCAATGAGAAAATACCAGGCAGGTTTAAATCTGGCCCGGATCCTTAAAATGGCGGGGATGATCAGCAAAAACAGGGGGATAATGGCCACTGACAAGGCCCAGGTGTACACTAATACGTCCTCAAATACGCCCCCAATTTCAAAATTCAATACGGAGCTAAGCAGAAGGAAAAGCACCCTGAGCCCGATCAGTCCCAGCAGGACCACCACGGTCCAGTACCAGCCGCGTAGATTTTTCCTGAGCTCCAGGTAGGAGATCCCGAATAGAAGGAAACAGATGGTGAGCAGTGACAGAACAAAGGTCTGAGCGGAAGAGATAAACACCGAATGGAACACTTTTTCTTTCCACTGATACTCCCCGAGATACCCTTCAGCAACAAACAAAAAGGCTGCAAAGAAAAGGATGTAAAGTGAAAAATATAAGTACTGCCGGTCAAGAATGGCAAAGAAGAAAATCAGGAAGAAAACGGAAATGATAAGCATCATTCCCAACAGGGCAAAGAGAACCATCCGCTCTGCACGATCGTGCTTGATTATGGTATCCTGGGCTATCAGGTGCATCAGGGGGGCTCCTATACTGGACTCTGCTTTCCAGCGAACATAGAAGGTTTGTTCCGCATCCTTTAACAAAGGAAGGTTGGCAACATGCCAGCCTTTGTATATAAAATCCCGTTCCTCAACCGGGACCAGGATGCCTGAGCGCTTTTCTTCTATACGGCCAGAGGGGTGAAGCAGGTAAAAATTAGCAGAATCCGTTCCTCCCATCTCGGGAAGATTGACCAGGTAGTTCCGGTCTTCCGAAATCCGATTCACTGTTTTAACCCTGAGCCAGGCGCAGGGATAGGAAAAATCATGGCTGAACTGACTTTCAAGACCACTGAAACTGCCGTTTACAGAAGGCTCAAAATCAAAATAGATCAAGGAGTCCCCCCGAAGAATGGTAAAAGCAGTATCAGTGGTAACCTGGCTGGTGATGCCACCGCTGATGTGGTAGTAATATTCCTTATCAAGTGTCTCCAGCAGGCTGATTACCTGATCCCCTGCCAGGATCCCAATCTTAGCTGCCGGACTTCCTTCTTCAACCGAATAGACCCGGCTCTTGGCCTCCAGGGGATTTTTAAACAGGCTGTCCAGGGAGCCGGAAAGAATGTCGTTTATATCCCACTGTTCCAGAGAATCGACCAGGTACCTGAACTCATAGGCTTCAATCTGGTGCATGTAAAGTTCCCTGTTGAAGGAAAAATGCATTAACGAATCCTCGGCTCTACGCTTTACCAGCAATTGTATGGGTGTGCCGGCGCTGCCGTAAAGTAAATCCTCAATGGTTCTGGGTCCGATCCCCCTGCCGGCAATAACAGAATCATCAATAGCTATGATCTGATCGAGTGAACGCAGTCCGGCCTTGAAGGCCGGACTCTCCGGCAACAGGATAGTGATTCGGGCCGTATCATTCACCAGGTAAGGATTAACGATCCCTGTATATCCGTCGTATACAATAACTTCCGTCTGGCCATAGACCGCAG
>JAYEOJ010000083.1:0-5117 GCA_034722835.1 Bacteroidota bacterium
TGTCTTTCATAAATGTATTTACCTCCTGTTTTTCATTTTGTTTAATTTATAAAAATTCTAATTGAGCACTTCGTTTAAAGATCGCTTCGCTTGAGGCTAATCCCTTAAAAGCATCGAGTCCTGAAGGGACACTCTTCCAGGCTGAAGGCCGCTCCTCAAGTCCCGAAGGGACGCTCATCGAAGCCCGAAGGGCTGCTCATCAAGCTACGAAGTGGCGCTCCTCAAGGCCGAAGGCCACTCCTTTTTTTACTTCGGAATCTTGATGCGTTTCATGGCCTGTTCCATCAAAAGCTGGTATCCGCTTTTGTTCCCGATAAGAGGTTTTGCTTTGCGTTGGCTCCACACAGTTTCCGGTCGGGCCTGCACGATAAACAGATTATCCGGGAAAGTCAGATCTTTGTCAATCGCCCATTCGATATCCATGGGACAATCGTAGTGAGTCTCTATAATTTTGGCCATCTTTACCAGGCCCTTGACCTCTTTTTCTTCCAGGCAGCATATACACTGCATTTTTTCGTCAACATCCGCATTAACCGTCTCTCCTTTTTCCGGATCATAAACACATTCGATGTGCTTGGTGGATAAGGTCTTGTCGGTGGTCTCCATTATGACCTTGTCCACAACGAATTTATCCGGGTTCACGGAACCGGATACCACCGTTTCCCCCAACCCCCAGCTTCCTTCGATAACGACTTTGGACAGGTCACCGTCCGTGGGATTCAGAGTAAACATGACGCCGGCAACTTTTGAGTTGACCATGTGCTGCACGCCGACACTGATGAGAACCTTGTCATGGGGAAAATTGTTTTTAATTCTGTAGTCTATGGCACGTCCCGTGAAAAGGCTGGCCCAGCATTTTTTTACTTTTTCTATCACCTGTTCCGCTCCATGGATCCATAAATAGGTATCCTGCTGACCGGCAAAACTTGCCGTGGGAAGGTCCTCCGCCGTTGCACTGGAGCGAACCGCTACCGGGACCGATTCAACCTTGCATTTTTTGCAAAGGGCCTCGTAATCAAGTGCAATAGCGGATTTTATCTCTTCCGGAAGCGTCTTTCCAATAATAATTTGCTGGATGGCTTCACTGGCCGCATCCTGCGAGGCGATATCGCCAACTTTCATATCCGAAATAATATGAAAAATATCATCATTTATACCGGTTTCCGTGACATACTGCAGGTAGCTGTCCGTAGTGACCGCAAACCCAGGCGGCACCCGGATTCCGGCATTGATCATCTCTCCTAAGCTGGCATTCTTACCCCCGACCTTTGGAAGGGAGCTTTTGTTCAATTCCTTGAAATTAAGGGTATACTCCATAGTCTTCTCCAGAGGGTAACATTCTTCCCGCCTCCCTCCACCATACCGGAGGGAGGCAGGAAGTAGCAATTTTAGTTAGCTCCTGCATACATGCCTGCGGAAGCATTACAGCAAACGGGATTTACCCTGCTTTTTCCACTATGGTGACAACACCTGTGTCTCCATCCACTCTAACGATGTCCCCGGTCTTGATGGCCGATGTGGCCAATCCTGTCCCCGTAACAGACGGGATACCATATTCCCTGCACACTATGGCCGCATGGCTGGTAAGCCCGCCGATATCCGTGACAGCTGCCTTGATATTCGTAAAGACCGGTGCCCAGGACGGGTTGGTGGTGGGGCACACGAGGACCTCTCCGGGTTGAAGTTTTACGATATCCTTTAGCACCTTGAGAACCCGTGCCGGCCCTTCCGCAACACCTGCCGAAGAGGCAAAGCCTTTGACCTCGGAAACATCTCCATCAGCTGTTGCATCCACACCTTTGAGCCATTCCTTTACACGATCCGTGGTTACACCCCAGAGCATAATGGTGAAAGGTTCCGCCACTTCTTCAGGCGGCACACCCAGCGCAGGGGAAGGATTCCAGGATTTTGCGGCTTCGAGAATCTTTTTACGCTTCTCAGCTTTAGCCTTGTAGTAAGAACCCCTTAACGGGATATCCACACCAAGCGCCCAGCCGGTAGCCACCTCCGTAAGTAGTTCAGGTACCTCGTATCGGTTGAACATAAAAATATCATCCACCTCATTGATCATACCGGCATCCACAAGCAAGGATCCCAGCTGCCTGATTTTACCAAACCAGATGGTATGGAACCAATGCTCGACCCAGAACAGATGGTCTTCTGCATACCTGTAAATGGTCCGGATGGTATTGTAGGCATCATCAAAGGCCTTTCGGTCTTCATCGGTCTGTATCAGCGCCTTGTACTCAGCGATAATTTCATCCCGCTGTTTGTTGATTATATCCAGATCACGTTCGATGGTCTCTCCCCTGTTAAGCCGTTCCAGATAGCTCTTGATGTACCCGTAAGGAATCTCAGGGGTCGTAATCCAGCTCCCTTCGTGATGGAACCAGCCGCTGCCGCACGATACATAGAACCACGGGTCACTAGCTTTTTCGTACTCTTGAAGCCAGCTCTTCCCTTCAGGGATCTGCTCGAGACCTGCAATTTTTTCTTCGACCGGTGCATCGCTCTTCAGCAGGTCAGCAACATTCTGAGACCCATGGGCCAGCCTCGACAGCCTACAAAGCTCTTCTTCAGGCTTGAACATGGAAACATAAGCACCGGCCACCATTTTTCCGATGGCGCTCTCACTGATGCCAGGGAAGAGCTTTCTGGCGACATCGGCAAACATGAGGTACGCCAGGTAGGTAAGGTTCAGCATTTCAAAATGATATTGCCAGCCCTTGATCATCATGTTGGCCAGTTTATCAAAGGACTCCATAAGATCGAAGGAGACATAGCAGCCGGTAGGGGCGGGCAAAACCTGATCGTCAGGAACATAATTCGGCAGTTCCGCGGGGACCTCCACTACCTTCATTTCCTCTCCCAGGGCCTTGAATTTGGTCAGCCATTTTTCCCACAGCTCATCATAATGTCCGAACACGTGAAAGACCCGCTTTTCAAAATAGCCGGCCTTTTCCCCGATGATCTCATCGGGCGGAGGAGCGATGGCGCAGATGTACATGTAGGGTCCAACCATCCTCTGGGCGATTCCCTGTGCCGGAGGGATGCAGAACACCCGGGTGGTATACTGCGAAAGAGAGATTTGCCATGCCTCCTGGAAGATCTGGTCCAAAGGTGGCATGGGTTCCGGAGCATGGATCTTGTCCAGATACCAAAACTGGGCTTTTTCCCATTCAGCACGGTCCTGAGAAAACAGATAATGGGAAGGATACATCTCTTCCCATCCTTCCAATTCGGCGGGGATTTCATACTCGTGTGGATCCGGAAACCTTCCTTTATTTTCATCTGGCATTTTACTCCTCCTTTTTGTTGTGCGGTTGCAGATATATATAAAACCACTTAATCAGCGGAGATCTTTGAAAAATGGTGATTTTCGAAATCTGCGCTTATTTGTTCGAGGTCAAGGAAAGTGATAATTTTAACCACAGGAATATATAGAATATTTCGAGGATTAAAATTTGAGACTGTCGAATCGAAGCGTAGATCCCGCTAATCGGGGACGCAGAAATCGGATAAAAAATGCCGTTTCGAAGTCTGCGCTTATCTGCAAAGGTCTCCAGCGGTGTTGAATAGCGTTTGAAGCATTTAACCGGAGGAATCCTGAAAGAAGAAACTGATGTATATATAACTGTATGGATGATTAAATAAACTCTGTCAAAGCAATTAAATTTATGCTATCCATAAATTTATCTTATAGGTGGTTTATATCTATAAGTAATAATTAACCCAATGGATATGCTCAATATGGATGGCACCTCATGTTAAACTTCAATCAGTTCAGAATATTTTACCACGTAGCCAAACATCGAAATTTCACAAGGGCTGCCAGCGATCTGTTTATTTCCCAGCCGGCGGTTACGGCACAAATGAAAGCATTTGAAGCGTATTGCGGCCTCAAGCTTTTCAAAAAAAAGGGACGTAAAAACTGGCTGACCTATGAGGGAAACACACTCTTTGAATACGCCAAAACGATATTTGTGCTTGAAAAGGATATCGAAAACGCCATCGATGACATGCGGGAACTCAAACGGGGCGTTCTGCGTATCGGAACAACCAAGGCATACGCTCGATATTTCATGCCGCTGATGCTCTCCACATTTCACATTAAGTATCCGGATATCGGGATCGAACTCAATGAGGGCAGCTCCCTTGAAATGACCCTCAGCCTGCTTGATTTTAAAAACGAAGTTGCCCTCATTGCCAAAGCAGGAGATGTCTCCGGTATCCGGTTTATCCCGTTCAGCCGGGAAGAGATGGTAGTAATCGCCGCACCGGATCACCCTTTGACCCGCAGGGGCGCTATCTTTTTCAGAGACCTGACGGATGAGCCGTTTATTATGAAAGATAAAGGGTCTGGAACGCGCAAACTTGTAGATCGCTTATTTGCCCATAACAATTGTACTCCGAATATCCTTATGGAAGTCAGCAATGCCGAATTTATCAAGCAACTTGTACAGCGGGGAGACGGCGTCTCCTTTCTGGTACGAGAGGCTGTGGCCGCGGAGCTTTCTGATGGCAAGTTGGCTGCTGTTCCATTGAAAGGGAAAAAAGTCTATCTGGACGTCAGTATCGCCTATCTTGAAGGCCAGCATCTTTCGCCATCCGCAAAGGCTTTTATAGATACGCTGGAAAAATTGCAATTCGGTAAAGAAATAACACCTCAGGGCATCGGAGTGTTTATGGCAAAAATTCTGTCCCAGCAGAACCAAAAAAAGTGAACGGTTCCAGGTTTACCCGCCCCTGGCGGCGCCGTAGGCGACCAGGGTTCAGGGTTCAAAGTTTAAAGGTTATAGGCTACTTATATTCTTAACTCATTTCAAGCCGGAACCATGACGCTGAACCGCTTAACCCAAGCATAGCTGAGAATTTAGTATTGTAATTATTCGGCAGAAAATGATACAAAGAGAGGAATATAAGATCTTAACGGTTTCGTAAAAAGTCTTTAAATAAGCACCGGATGGCATCGTTCCAAGGCTCATATGTAAGGCGTAGCAGTCATTAAAACAAAGGAGAAAAGATGCATATATACTCAAAGATTTACCAGTTTGCCGCTTCGGTAGGGGCGTTTGAAGGTTATGTTTACAAAAAAAAAGATGTTGAAGAACTTGGCG
>JAYEOJ010000084.1:0-5108 GCA_034722835.1 Bacteroidota bacterium
AAGGGGCTGGTTGGTATCAGATAGTTCAAACAGGCTTGCATCCGACAGAAAACCAAAGAGTCTTTCAAACAGAAATACCAGGGGATATACAGTCAGAATCAGAAGAGCGTTTCCGCCGAGCCACAATACATTAATCCAGTTGATCTGGCTGAAATCACCCTCCTGCAACAGGGTAAGTATGATGTAGATAAAAGTATAGGCTGCCAGCACAAAAAGAGCTGTATAGAACAGGATCCCCCGCTTATAATAAGAGCGGAGACTGAATACCCCTACCAGTCCGGCCAGGAAATTCATCAAAACGAACTGGTAGCTGTTAGGTACCCAGAAACCAGCCAGCAACAGGGTCACCATATGGACAACCAGGGCATACCTGATATCAAAAAAGGTTTTCAGAAAGATGGGTACAAGGACAAATGGGATGACATAGACACTTACAGCCTCATGGGTGGAAGCCGCACGGGTCAGACCTACCATCACAACTATCAATCCAACGGTAAAGAGGGTTTGCCTGCTGCTGTACTGAATATCCTTCTTGAAATAGTGAATAAACCAAACAACAGCCATAAAGATCAGGGTGATAAGCAGCAGTTGTCCCAAATAAACCACCAGGTAGTTTTTTCCCACATTGGGATTGGATTCGTACTCCTTGCGTAATGACTCAATTATGAGAAAATCGGATTGAGTTACCAGCTCGCCCCTGGCAATAATCAGCTGACCTGACTGAACCATTCCCTGAGTTAAAGTCAGTTCGTCCAGAGCAGCCTGGTGAACTTTCAGGGTCATGGCTTCATCGTACATGATATTGGGTCCCAGGTAGTCATTCAGGTTCATCCTGTCCAGAATCGTAATTGAAGCAATCTTTGTTTCAACCACAGCTCTTGTCACGTATTCGTAAGCAGACCTCAGGGTGAAGAATGCAGTAAGACGATGCTCCTCAGCCAGGTCATCTTTTACCACCATCACGGGAGTCTGATCAGGCGCCTTGCCATCCAGGACCGGATGCCGCTCGATGATTCCGGCGGCATAGATCTCCTCAAGGAGATTGCCTGCCAGCTGCCGTGTCAGGATCCATCTGTCAGAGATATTCTCACCCGGCCCTATGGAAGAAGCAATGCTGTTGTAGTCCCGGTAGAAGGCAGCAAGCATGCTGTTGCCCACAAGGGAATCATGAAAAAAATAGAGACGCTCATTTTTTTGCAGGCTGTCCAGTTCCCTCTGAACCTGCTGATCAGGCTTAAATATGGGGAAATCGAATGGGGCCACCAGGTTCTCATGCATCCAGGGTTTGTTCTTGGTATACTCATACCTGAACTTCCCCTCTCTGGGAAACATAAAATATACCAGCAGAATTCCAACGACGTAAATAAGAACAATCTGGATGGTTTTCCAGAATCTGGCGATGCCTTTTGTCCAGTTCATGGGGTGAATTTAAAATATCTTCTCCAACTTTTAACCTCTCCCTTGTATTTTTGTTCAAAAGCTCGTAAACTGCATTTTCTTCTGGAAAAAGAGATTATGACCAAAGGAAGCACTTTTCAAGGTTACATACCCATAATGCTGGAACCGGACGATACCTCACAGATGGTCTCCCAGTTGTTATTCGGTGAGGAGTTTACCCTGCAGGAGAAAAGCGGCGACTGGCTCTCTGTTTCGCTCGATTTTGATGGCACCGAAGGCTGGGTCAGGAATCAGGGGGTTGAACTCAGAGAGTTCGAAAATGGGAAGGAAATGAGGGTTTACAGGCATGTCTGCATGGCTTCACTGCCTTCAACCACCATCCTTGACCTTACACTCGGGCAACAAAGGATCATTCCGGCCGGCGCTGTCTGGAATTCAGAACCCGGCAATCCCCTGCAGTGGTACGGACACAGTTTCGAAATGTTGAGTGAGGAAGGATTTGTCAGACCAGGTCCCTCGTCTAATCCCCTGGAGATCGGGAAGCGAATGGTTTCCCTTCCCGCCATCCCCGGTGGCAGATCCGGATTCGGGTTTGACGGACCAGGTCTGGTGCAGGTACTTTGCAGGATGATGGGGAAGAAGATACCCCGCCTCTGTCAGCAGCAGGCTGAACTTGGAAGCACCATTAACTTCATGTATGAAGTTGAACAGGGCGACCTGGCCTTCTTCGATAACGACGAAAATGAGATTATCCATGTGGGAATAATCCTCAATGATGGAAAAATCCTCCATGCCGATACCTGTGTCAGTATCGATCTTCTGGATCATCACGGGATATACAGCAACAGGCGGGCGCGATACACCCATAAGCTAAGGGTAATTAAACGGCTATGACAAAAAACTTTAGTTATGAATATCCCAGGCCTGCAGTCACCGCAGATGTGGCCGTATTACGCTTGCTTGAGTTACCTGAAATCCTGCTGATACAGAGAAAAGATCCTCCCTTTAAAGAGCTTTGGGCCCTGCCCGGGGGATTTATGGAGATGGAGGAGACCCTGGAGGAAGCGGCGCGCAGAGAATTGATGGAGGAGACTGGTATCAGGGCAGGTGAATTAATCCGTTTCGACACCTATGACCGGCCGGGACGGGATCCCAGGGGACGTACCATCACCCAGGTTTTTGTAATGATTTGGAAACCGGAGATGGGCATGCCGAAGGCCGGCAGTGATGCAGCCAGTCTGCAATGGTTCGGTCTCAATGATTTACCTGAACTTGCTTTTGATCACAAGGAAATTGTGGCCGATGTGATTCGTATGATCAAGGAGGGAAACTAGAGATTCCTGATCCTAGATGATCATCCCTGCACCAACGGTATTGTTGGTGGCCTCATCAATAATAATAATACTCCCGGTAATATGATTGTCCTTGTAGGAGTCGTAGAAAATGGGCTTGGATGTTTTCAGGGTGATCCTGGCAATCTCGTTCAGGCCGACAGACTGATCCTCCCTGTTCTCCTCCAGGTTGTTAATGTTTACCTTGTAGCCTACTCGGCGAATAATTCCTCTTAATTCGGAAGTGGTATGACGGATCACATATTTTCCTCCCAGCATCATGGGCTTTTCACTCAACCAGCAAACCATCAGATCCACTTCCTGTCCTATCTTGGGTTTCTGGTCTGAAGGTACAATCATATCTCCCCGGCTGATATCAATATCATGGGCCAGCCGGAAGGTAACCGATTGCGGGGGAAAGGCTTGCTGCAGCTCACCAGTCATGGTATCGATGGCCTCCAGGGTGGTTTCAATACCATTGGGCAACACAGACACTTTTTCTCCGGGTTTCCATACACCTCCCGCAATGCGGCCGGCATAACCCCGGTAATCGTGGTATTCTTCGCGTTGAGGGCGAATTACATACTGTATCGGGAAACGACGATTTTCGAAATCTCCATCACTCCGGATATCTATGGTCTCCAATTCCTCCAGAAGTGTGGGACCATCATACCAATCCATGGTCTCACTCCGGTCCACCACATTATCCCCTTTCAGTGCGCTGATGGGAATAAAGCGGACATCTGCAATATTCAACTGCTCCTTAAAGGGTTCAAATTGCTGATGGATATTTTCAAATACCTCTTCCTTATAGTCCACCAGGTCCATCTTGTTGATGCAGATCAGAATATGGGGAATCCCAAGCAGGGAGGCAATAAACGAGTGCCTGATGGTCTGCTCCAGCACTCCGTGGCGTGCATCTACCAGGATGATGGCCAGGTTCGCCGTGGAAGCACCTGTAACCATGTTACGTGTATATTGCACATGACCAGGTGTATCGGCAATAATGAATTTTCTTTTGGGAGTGGCAAAGTAACGGTAGGCCACATCAATGGTGATCCCCTGTTCCCTTTCAGCACGAAGTCCGTCCGTTAACAGCGCCAGGTTGACCTGTTCCTCTCCTCTTCTCTCACTGGCCTCCTCCAGCTGCTCCATCTGGTCCTCAAATATGGCTTTGGAATCATACAGAAGCCGTCCAATCAAAGTCGATTTACCATCGTCCACACTTCCTGCAGTGGTAAAGCGCAGCAGCTCCATATCAAGGTAACCTGGTGCGGGATTCTCTCTGTTACTCATAGTGATTTGATTTAAAAATACCCCTCCTTCTTTCTGTCCTCCATGGCCGCTTCGGACCGTTTGTCATCGTAACGGCCTCCTCGTTCGGTAGATCGTGCAGCGGCTACCTCCTGGATAATATCTTCCAGGGTATTGGCTGTGGAAAGTGTCAATCCGGTACAGCTGATATCCCCGATGGTACGGCAGCGGACATCCTTCAGTTCATACTCCTCATCCTCTTTAAGCTGCATAAAAGAAGCTTTGGCAAGCCAGGTACCATCCCTGTTAAACACCTCCCTCTTATGCGTATAGTAAAGATCAGGAATAGGAATATCTTCCAGGTAGATATACTGCCATACATCCATTTCGGTCCAGTTACTCAGTGGAAACACCCGGAAGTGTTCCCCCATATGCTTTTTGCCGTTAAAGATATTCCAGAGCTCCGGACGCTGGTTCTTCGGGTCCCACTGACCAAAGTCATCCCGGTGGGAAAAGAATCGCTCCTTGGCCCTTGCTTTCTCCTCATCGCGTCTGCCACCTCCAAGGGCCGCATCAAATTTAAATTCTTCAATGGCATCCAGCAGAGTGACCGTCTGAAGAACATTCCGGCTGGCATTGACTCCTGTTTCTTCCACCACCTTGCCAGCATCGATGGAGTCCTGTACCAGGCGCACAATCACACGACCACCCGTATCTTCCATCAGCTTGTCACGGAACGCCAGGGTCTCCTGGAAATTATGCCCGGTATCAATATGCATACAGGGAAAAGGAACTACCTGGGGCCAGAAGGCCTTGCGGGCCAGGTGGTACATCACAATGGAGTCCTTGCCTCCTGAGAATAACAGGGTGGGTTTTTCGAACTGCGCTCCTACTTCACGGATCACATAAATGGCTTCCGCTTCCAGTTCACGCAGATGGGTTATGGAATAATCACTCATTGATAAGTTGTTTTCCGGAAATTTTTGTGCTTGCAAAGATAATAAAAAAAAGGCTGTCCCATATGGAACAGCCTTTTTGAATTATTTCTAATCTATGTTAGAATGCTGGAGCAGGAGTTGGTGTTCCATCAACAACATCCCAGAACAGACGCGTGCGTACATTGTC
>JAYEOJ010000085.1:0-5086 GCA_034722835.1 Bacteroidota bacterium
CAATATTCACCCCGGTAAAGGAAAAGAACAGACTGCTGGTGGATGGCGGACTTCTGAACAATCTTCCTATGGCACATGTGGAGCGAACGGAAGGAGATATGATGGTGGCAGTTCATGTCAATGCTGATATCCCTCACCGGAAACCGGAAAAAACCAATGAAACAGACGAAAAACAGGCTCTTTACCAGAAGAAGTTAAAAGAGTTTTACAGCCACATTCACCCTTCTTCCTCCACCCCTGAAGAGAAGCTGGGACATTTTTCCCTGATTACCGAAAGTATTGAACTGATGACCATGCGAATGGCAGAAGAAAAGATCCTGCAGTTTTCACCGGAAGTTCTCATCAATGTGTCAAGAGAATCCTGCAACCTCTATGACTTTTACAAGGCTGAAGAACAGGTTGAAAATGGCAGACGGGCAGCAATAGATGCTCTGGATAATATTAAAATATCAGAGACATGAAAGATGTAAGTATCATTATATGCGCTTTTAACGAGGAGAAGAATATAGCTGACGTTGTTAAAGCTTGCTGCTCCTGCAATCCCATGGCTGATGTCCTGGTGGTAGATGACGGATCGACCGACCGGACCGCAGAGGTGCTGGAGGGACTTCGAAAGAAATATAAATTTCGTTCTGAACACCTTCCTGAAAACAAAGGTAAAAGCTGCGCCATGGTGCATGGGGTTGAGCATTGCGACAGAGAGCTCATCCTGTTCTTTGATGCTGATGTGAGCAATATCACCCGGCAGCATTTTAAAAGTCTGCTTGATCCCTTACGTAAAGGCAGGGCGGATATGGTACTGGGACAGCCCAGGGATACGATGATAGATTACCGAATTAATCCCTTTAAATCCCTTACCGGGGAACGTGTTATGTATCGGAAGGATATTCTCCCTATCCTTGAAGATATCCGGGAAATCAGGTTTGGTGTAGAAACCTTTATTAACCTATATTTCCAGGCAGAAGGGAAGCGCATCCATTACGTATTATTGGATGGTTTATCACATCCCAACACCTTTGAGAAAGTATCCCCAATAAAGGCCACCAGGAAATATATCAGTGAAGGACAGGAAATAGCCCGAACCTATATAAATAACTACGACTTAATTGTCAGGAGCGTAGAGAACAGTATCAACAGGGTTGGGAAAAGGACCCGGAACAGGATATCCCAACTCTAGTACATTTAAGTATTGAATTCTCAGTAGGCATCCACGACATCCCACACAAAGGCACGGATGCCCACATCGGTGTTTTCCTCGTCAAGTCGTTTGACTCCATCCAGGACGGCTGCAACGGTTTCATCCTCCATCACCGCCAGCCTGGCCGTGTTTTGCTCCGGCCAGGTGTGGGTATTCATATGGGGCGGGCCATCCACACTGCCCCGGCCCGTAAGGTCGGTCCACCGTGTAAATCCCCTGATATTCAGCTTGTCAAACAGATATTCCACCTTCTCGGTTTGTGCCTGGTTATATACAATAAATACAGCTTTCATCTTATTTAATTATGTTCTTCAACGGAATTTCCATTCAAAAAGTTATATGCAACGGTTTTCTTTTTTGCATCACTCCGGCGAAGCATCATATGATAGATGACTGGTACCAGGATCAGGGTGACGACAGTAGAGAAAATCAGTCCACCGATCACAGCGATCCCCATGGGGCTCCAGATCTCCGAGCCGGAACCTGTACTCATGGCCAGGGGCAACATTGCCAGGATGGTTGTCAGAGAGGTCATCAGCACCGGGCGCAGCCTTGATTTTCCCGATTCTACAATAGCTTCCGTCAGCTTCCATCCGCGTGCCCGCAACAGGTTAATGTAATCCACAAGCACAATGGCGTTCTTCACCACGATTCCGATGAGCATCACTCCCCCTACCATGGAAATAACACTCATGGTGGTTCCTGTGGCCATATGGGCCAGGACCACTCCGGTAAATGCAAAGGGGATGGAGAACATGATGATAAAGGGCATCTTCAGGGATTCGAACTGAGAAGCCATCACCAGGTAGGTCAGAACCAGGCTGAGAACCAGCAGCAGGGTGAGGTCCATCATGGACTCCTGCATATCTTCCACGGCACCGCTCATCTGGACGTTCACATCCGGCGGAATGTCCATGGAGTTGATCTTGCTTTGCACCATCTCGGCCATCATATTCAAGGGCACTTTGTAAGGAGTGATGGATACGGTGACCATCCGCTCCCTGTTTTTGCGCTCGATGTTGGGGGGTGACCAGTGTTCTTCAATAGTGGCCACCTCACCCAGGCGAATCACCTGGTTCTGCATATTCATCAGAGCAATGTTCTCCAGGTCGGAAAGTGAAGAGCGCTCCTCTTCCACAAAGCGGACCACAATATCGTACTCATCTCCTTTTTCCCGGTAACGGCTCATATAGGGTCCTTCCACCCGGTTACGCACTGAGTTGGCCAGGGTATAGGTATTCAGACCATGCTGGGCCATTTTCTCCCGGTCCGGCACAATCTGCAGCTGAGGTTTGGATGGATCGCGGCTCACATTTACATTGGTGGCGCCCTGAATGGTGTTCACACTGTCGGCCAGGGCATTGGCTATCATGGAGGTGGCTTCGAAATCATAGCCGTAAATTTCCACCACCACATTGTTTTCAGTGGTACCTCCCATGCCTCCGTTGGGTACTACGTCAAATGTAATAATCTCGGGGATGGTCTCCAGGTATGCGGTAAGCAGGTTGGACAGTTCCCAGACATCGCGTTCCCTTGTATCCAGGTCCTTCAGGGTAAAACTGATGTTGATCCGGTGGGATCCCGATTCCATAAAGAGCGACATGATCCCCCCCTGGTCGTCTGAACCGGATGAAGTATAATAAAACTGTGCTTCGGGCATGTTCTCTTCAATAAAAGCATCGATCTTTCGTGCCACTTTGGTGGTTTCATCCACCCGGAGTCCCGTCTGCAATTCAATGGCAGCGGTCATGGATCCCTGGTCGGCTGAAGGCATAAATTCAAAGCCCATTCCACCTGCCATCATCATGGACGCCAGAAAGATCACAAGGGCAGTGATCACGGTGCCCCATCTGAAACGAAGAGCCAGTTTAAGCGAACGTGCATAAAATCCGTCCAGCCAGTTGAGGAAACGACCGATGATATTGTCGTAGCTGAACGCTCGTACCTTTTTTGACTTCTTCCTGAGCCTCATCATTTTTGAAGCCAGCATGGGGGTCAGGGAGATGGCACTGAGGGTGGAGGTGACCACGGTAATGGTAACAATATAACCCAGGGGCCTGAATAATTCTCCTGTCATGCCTCCAATCAGGGTCAGTGGCAGGAACACGGCCACTACGGTCAGGGTGGTCACAATTACTGCCAGCCATACCTCGTTGGTGGCATAGATAGCTGCCTCCCGCGGATGAGACCCCCTTTCCACGTGTTTGGTAATGTTCTCAAGGACCACAATGGCATCATCCACCACCATTCCGATGGCTATGGACAGCGATGAAAGGGCGATGATGTTAATGGAACTGCCTGAAATATAAAGGTAGATAAAGGAGACAATCAATGAGATAGGGATGGTCAGGACCACAATAAAGGTGGCCCTCCAGCGACCCAGGAAGAAAAGAACAACAAGGATCACTGCAATAGCAGCGTACATCAGGGTACTGGTCAGGTTATTGATGGACTCCTCAATGTACACAGAAGAGTCCCAGAAAGTAGTGATCTCGATATCCGCCGGCAGGGATTCAATCAGTTCAGGCATCAGGGCATTGATGTCCTGGCATACCTCTACGGTGTTGGCCCCGGACTGTTTCTGGATAACGATCCGCATCCCGGTCTTGCCATTCAGGCGTTCATCCAGGGAGGTGTCCCGAATGGTATCCCTGACGGTGGCCACATCACTCAGGTAGACAGTCTGTCCGTTGAAGCTGGTTAGAACGATGTCTTCCATTATATCGCTGGAAGGAAACTCCCCTTTGACTCGCAGAGGGTAATCCATCATTCCCATTTCCAGGTTCCCTGCTGGCAGGTTCAGGTTTTCGGCATTCAGTACCCCTGCGATCATCTCTACACTTATGTTGTAGGATTCCATCTTCCGGGGATCAATATCCACCTGAATTGTACGTCCCGGAGCACCCATCAGTCCCACGGATCCCACCCCGTCGATCCGGTTCAGGAGATTCACCACCTTTTCATCCAGGATATTGGCTATGGCCTGATAACTCTCCTCAGCTGTGACACCGTAAAAGAGCACAGGCATAGCACTTGAACTGAATTTAAATAGCATGGGCTTCTCCACTTCCTCAGGAAGGAATGGCTCCACAAAACTGATCCAATCCCGCATCTCGTTAGATGCCTCGTCCAGATTGGTCCCCCACTCAAATTCACATACCACGACGGACATATTGTCGCGTGATGTGGAACTTATGTTCTTCAGGTTAGCGACGGAGTTCAGGGCATCCTCGATGGTCCGGGTCACATTGGTTTCAATATCGGCCGCACTGGCGCCCGAATAGGTGGTGATCACCGATATGGCAGGAAAATCAATATCGGGGTAGAAATCGATGGGCAGCCTGTTGAGGGAGTATCCTCCCATCACCAGCAGAGCCACAAAGATCATGATTGTCGTAATCGGTCGTTTAACCGCGTTTCCGTAGATACTCATCTTAGATGCTTTAAAATTATTCTACCACTACATTTACCGGGGTACCATCTTCCAGCCTGTTCTGGCCTGCATAGATCAGTTGTTCGCCACCCTTGATTTCGGGAGCGGAAATTTCCAGCTGATCATCGTACCTGCTTACAATTTGTACATTTACTTTTTTAGCGCTTCCGTTTTCATGGAGCATCACATACCGCTGGTTGGTTCCCGATTGTTGTAATACTGCGATAGCCGGCACGACCAGCGCCTCTGTTTCCCCCATCTTCAGGCTGACCCTGGCAAACATGCCCGGATTCAGCTTCCCTCCTTTGTTGGGGATCCTAACTTCTGTCACAAAGGTCCGGGTGGCTGCGCTGACGGTGGGATGGATCCTGAAGATCTTTCCGTTGAACTTTTCATCCGGATAGACGTCGGTGGTGACCGTGGCAGTCATGCCTGTCTTTACCAGCGGCAGGTAT
>JAYEOJ010000086.1:0-5085 GCA_034722835.1 Bacteroidota bacterium
GCCATCTCAAGCCTGGTCTCACAGGCTTTCTACGCCATAGCACAAATGATACTCTCGGTACGCTTGCTTAAGATTCCCTCAAACAGAGATATCTTCATCAAACTGGCAGTTTTTCTTGCAATCAACATGGTTTCTGGCTATCTGACGCTTCTGATACCCGGATGGATTCCCGGGCTCCTATTACTTGCGGTTTCATGCATAGCCAGTGCCCTGTTACTAGGTCTTATCCGGCCCTCTGAGATAAGATCTGTTCTGGTGAAATAAGGACTTACTCCAAAATTTAGTCAAAGTTAAAACGGGGACGCATTTAGGTCATTTTTATGTAAGTAGTTTGGGGTGTCGTGTTCCGGGAAAACAAGTTGAAACAAGATTGCAACATGTC
Organism: Bacteroidota bacterium; assembly: GCA_034722835.1. Classification (GTDB taxonomy): domain Bacteria; phylum Bacteroidota; class Bacteroidia; order Bacteroidales. The sequence continues at coordinate 383 of JAYEOJ010000086.1, forward strand.
TTAACCGCCAAAAGGGCTACCCAACCCGGGGCGGATAAGCTGCACAAGACGATCAGCTCATCAGTTTTAAGGGTAAACTGATTTTCAAGGCAAATGACGGGGTGCATGGAAATGAGCTATGGATTTCCGATGGAACTGAGGAGGGTACAATGATGACTGCGGATATATGGCCCAGAAGCAATGAACCTTCGGATCCAGGCGCATTTGCTGAAATAGGAGAGCCAATATCCGAAACATCACTCTTTCAGCTCTATCCCAATCCGGCTCATTCCAGTATCATCCTGGAACCCGTAACAACAACAGAGATCCACTACCGAATTCTGGATATCTCTGGACGTGAGGTAATGAATGGCTCGGTTCGTGATGGAAGTAAAACCCAGCTGGATCTCTCCTCCCTGAGATCCGGACTCTATCTCATTCGCGGGGAAGCAGGACATGCCAGCCAGACTGTGAAATTCACAGTGGAATAAGGTCCAAGCACATAGATTATGGAGGCATGGTATGCCTGCCCTGTAAGATTCCTGTTTCAGCTTTCATCAGAAATTTTGAGCTTCAATCTGAATATTACATACACTTTTGTGAGAGTTTATATTTATATTTATCTGTAATAAACGCTGTTATACTTTCTTATACGGTGTTTTTTACCCCTATATATTTTCAATATATTTCAAATGTTAGGAAGTTGTTGATTGTATATAGTACCAGGAAGGGGCATTACGTCAGTCTTTGGTTATTTTTAGCCAACCAAAATCATTACGTAAGTGGATCAGAATAATAACGAGAAACTCAGGAGGACCCATAGAACCGCCATTCTCTTCAACCAGAGGGAGCAGGAAGCTATTAAGCTCTATTGTGAAAAGTATAAAATCAGAAACAAATCCAAATTTATGCGGGAGGTCATCATGACCGGGATTCTTAAGAAATTTGATGAGGATTACCCTACGCTTTTCGAATTTGAGAAGCCCAACCTGTTCGTCACCAGATAGGTATACACTTCCCAATCCCGTAACCAAGGAATATTCAGGTAAATAAGCTTATTAAAGCAGGTAAACCGGGCGATCGATCAGATAATCTCCATGGAATAGATGATCGCTTCCAGTTGCCGTAATTTCACGCGCTTTTTCTGGTTGGGGCGATACACGTATCCATCCACCGTAACAATCCGGCCGCGCTTGGCATCGTATACAGAGTGACTTACAAAAGGTCCGCCCATATAACCGTTTTCAAGATCCCACAAACCCCTTAGCTCAATCACATTCATGTTGTTGTTTCTCAGATCGAATACGATGGGTTCAAACATCCCGGCTATAACCATATAAGAGCCCTCTCTTGGCCCCTTAACGTAGGTTTGTGTAAACTGATTCCGTTTGGCTATGATATTGGCAATATTCAGATCCTCAGGGCCATTGGCCGGGTAATCATATACCTGGATCACCTGTGACAGATCCGGCGACTCAATGGAAACCGAGGTGTAATCCTCCTTACTGAAATCCATATTATACCCCCTCGGAATGGCCAGTCGTACCTGCTGATTTTCGGCAATTTCCTTCTGAATGGCCGGATCCTTCGAGTCCTTATAGCTATTCATCAGTCTGTTCCTGTCATACTGAATCAGAAAGCCTCTAATTTGCTCCTCATTTTCACTGATCAGCTCCTTTAAAGCAATGGCTGTTGGCGCTTCGATCTGTACCAAAATCTGTGGCTTGGCCCAGATGTTCTCCCTGTATCTGATCTTCGGCTCCAGTCCGGATGATACAGAGGTCAATACAATGGAGCGATGAAACTTGTAAACACCATCAAATGAAGATGCAGTCACCTGTATCACATCAAATATGGGTTCCGATTGAGGAAGTCCGGGATACTCTTCTTTCAAAATATCCTGAAGAAGATCGCCGGCTGAATTATCCCAATTAAACTGATCCATCACCACCAACACCTCACCGGTCCCTCCTGTTATATTGGGCATTATCTTCCCGGCCATTCCTCCTTGCTGCTTAACGGTGTCGCACGACGTAGTTAGCAGCAGGAAACTAACGAAGACAAAAAAGCCTGTCCATTTCAACAGACAGGCCTTATAATTTTGTCGGGTATTACTTCTTACCATCTTTGACTTTCTTAGTGTCCTCTTCATCGTCCACTATAATCTCGTCATCGGCATTTTCAGCAGTGGCCTTTTTGAATTCCTGCATTCCCTGGCCCACACCACGCATCAATTCGGGGATTTTACGCCCGCCAAACAGCAGCAGAACAAGCAAAACAATAACTACAATTTGCCAAACTCCTATTGCAAGGGTTATAAAAGCTTCCATCTATCTCTAATATTTATAAGGTTTGTACTACAAAAATAGCAATATAATTGTTCTAATTCTTAAATAATCCAATGATGTCGTTCAGATTTGCATAAAGCAGCAGGCTCAACAACAGTATCATACCCACAATCTGAGCATATTCCATAAACTTATCCCCTGGTTTTCTCCCGGTAATTATCTCAAACATAAGGAACATGACATGCCCGCCGTCAAGGGCAGGTATGGGCAGTACATTCATAATAGCAAGGATAATGGAAAGAAAAGCTGTCATGTTCCAGAAGCGCTCCCAATCCCAGGTAGAAGGAAATATGCTGCCAATCTTGATAAATCCTCCCAGCTCTTCATACGCCTTGGTCTCCGGCTTGAACAACATCTTCAGCTGCTTCAGGTAACTGCCGGTAATTTCAAATCCACGGTTGATCCCGGCGGGAATGGACTGAATGAATGAATACTTCACAACCACAGTCTCGAAATAACTGAGGTAGTTTTTCTTGTAAAAGCCAAATTTGCCATCCGCATCTGTTGCAGTCTGAATGACGAGTGTATCTGCATCACGCAGTACAGTGAGTTCGTAGGAGGTATTAGCCTTCTGCCCGGTCAAATCCATAAACTCATCATAGAACTGGAAGAAGGTCCCGTTCACTCCAATGATCCTGTCTTTCAGCTGGATCCCTGAACTGATCATATTCCCCTTTTCGAGCAACATGCCCACTTCACAGGGCACCCTCGGCTCCATGGTGTATTCCAGCTTTAATAGTTTGGAGGTTATTCCCTCGGGCACTTGAAGATCCATAATTACTCCATCACGCTCTACCTGTATCACACTGGGATCATTCACCACAATGTCATGATGTATGATGCCCCATCTCTCGACTTTCTCTCCATCAAGAGCCAGAATCTTGTCTCCGTTTTCCAGTCCAAGCTCTTTAAATTCCTCCACAAACATATACCCGTATTCCATACGTTCCACCGGAACATACTCTTCGCCCCATTTAAAAAATACCAGGATGTAGATCAATAGTGCCAGCAGGAAATTAACCATGACACCTCCAAGCATAATCAGCAGACGCTGCCATGCCTTTTTGGACCTGAATTCATGGGGTTGGGGCGGCTGCTTCATCTGCTCCCTGTCCATGGATTCATCAATCATCCCGCTGATCTTCACATATCCACCCAGAGGGAGCCAGCCAATTCCATATTCGGTGTCTCCAATCTTTTTCTTGAACAGGGAGAATCCTGCATCAAAGAAGAGGTAAAACTTCTCTACCCTGACTTTAAATATCCTGGCCAGGGTAAAGTGTCCCAATTCGTGTAATACTATCAGGATAGATAGACTTACCAGCAGCTGGGCTATTTTAACTAATACATCCATTCGTGCTTAAATTTGTTCTTGTGCGACCCGCCTTGCCTGCAGGTCCGTGTTAAAATAATCATCCAGTTCAGGGGCCTTGATAAAGGTGGACCTGTCCAGGGTGCTTTCAATTATATCAGGGATCTCTAAAAATCCAATCTTCTCCTTCAGGAAGGCGTCAACCGCTACTTCGTTTGCTGCATTCAATATACAGGGCCAATTCCCTCCCGTTTTGAGCGCCTCATAGGAGAGTGCAAGATTACGAAAAATTTTCGTATCCGGCTTCTCAAATGTCAGGCTGGGATACTTTAAGAAATCAAATCTTTCAAAATCTGATTCAAAGCGATCCGGAAAGCTGAATGCATACTGAATGGGTAAACGCATATCGGGCAAACCCATTTGTGCCTTGATAGAGCCATCTATAAACTGAACCATCGAGTGAATAATAGATTGTGGGTGGACCACTACCTCAATTTCATCGGGCCCGACTCCAAATAACCACCTGGCTTCAATCACTTCCAGGCCTTTATTCATCAGAGTAGCCGAATCGATGGTAATCTTGGGCCCCATACACCAGTTGGGATGACGAAGTGCCTGGTCGGGGGTCACCCCCTCCAGATCATTCATTCCCCACTCCCTGAACGGGCCGCCCGAAGCAGTCAGGATAATCTTCTCTATCTGGTTGTTTCCCTCACCGGCAAGACACTGGTAAATTGCTGAATGCTCGGAATCCACAGGAATGATGCTTACTCTTCTTGCTCCAGCCTCCTTCATAATCAGTTCACCAGCCACTACCAGGGTCTCCTTATTGGCCAGGGCGATGCTTTTGCCTGCCCTGATTGCTTCTATGGTTGGTTTTAATCCGCTGAAGCCCACCATGGCAGTTAGAACCATATCGACCGAGTCAAAGGTGCATGCCTGTGCAATGGCATCTCCTCCGCAATAGACTTTTATAGGATGGCTGGCCAGGCTCGATGTTACCTGCTCATAAAGATCCTCGTTCCCGATAACCACCACATTGGGTTGATACCGGATACTTTGCT
>JAYEOJ010000087.1:0-5052 GCA_034722835.1 Bacteroidota bacterium
CCTTCCAGCATCTGGAACGCTGGGACCTGACCTAGACTCTTCAGGATGATGAAGTGGAATTTGACGGGAGCGATACGGAGACAAGTGGATTTGACAGCTTCGGGGATAAGTTTATGAGGCATGTGATCCTTGGAACGGAATTCCTGATTGGCAAGAATTTCCATATTGATCTGGGCTACAATTACAAAAGGAGAAAAGAGATGAAGGTGAGTTCTCATCCGGGCATGGTAGGTTTTTCCATGGGATTTGGGTTCAGGGTCTCCAAGTTTCATTTTACTTTTGGGCGTGCATCCTATCACCTGGCGGTCGGGACCAATCATTTTTCTTTGACTACAAATCTTTCTGAGTTTTACAGAAAGGCAAACTGAACTTATAGATAGTGGGAAAGCAAAAAATTATAATCGCTCTGGACGGGCACTCCTCATGTGGAAAGAGTACCTATGCCAAATTGATCGCTGCTGAACTTGATTACTCTTACATCGATACAGGTGCCATGTACAGGGCTGTGACACTTGCAGCCATGGAAGCCGGACTTTTTAAAGACACGAATGCGCCCCCCTATGCCAAGATTGAAGCATTGCTGGAACATATGGAATTGTCCCTGAAGCACAACCCGGAGAAACAGCGCACAGAAATATTTCTGAATGACAGAATGGTGGAAGATCTGATACGCCGAATGGAAGTCTCTGCCCATGTCAGTTATATTGCTGCCATTTCTGCTGTTCGACGGAAGATGGTGGAGTACCAGCGAATGTTGGGCCAGAAGAAAGGTGTGGTGATGGATGGGCGTGATATCGGGACGGTGGTCTTTCCTGATGCGGCCATTAAGATCTTTCTGACGGCATCTCTGGAAGTGCGGGCAGAAAGACGTTATAAAGAGTTGATTGAAAAAGGAATGCCGGCTGATTTCAGCGATGTGAAGCTAAATTTGGAAAAGCGGGACCACATCGATTCCAGCCGGGACGACAGCCCTTTACTTCAGGCAAAAGATGCCATTCTGCTTGATAATAGTGAGATGACCCTGGAACAACAGATGATCTGGTTCAGAGGTCTGTATGAGGGTGTAATATCCAAAGCTGATGAAAAAGATTGAAATTGACCCGGGAGCAGGTTTCTGTTTTGGAGTGGAGGAGGTCATAAAGACTGCCGAAACACGACTTCGTGAAGGAGAAATTCTTTATGGTTTGGGAGATATGGTGCACAATGCAGCAGAGGTGAAAAGGCTTCAGATCCTGGGCTTAAAAACCATTGACCATGAGCAGCTTACCAAACTTCCACCCGGGAAGGTCCTGTTCCGGGCACATGGTGAACCGCCACAGACCTATGTTACGGCAAAGGAGCATGGGGTGGAGGTGATCGATGGCACCTGTCCCATTGTGGCCAAATTGCAGAAAAAACTCAAGAAGGCCTACGATTCCATGGACCGGAGTACTGTGCAGATGGTTATTTTTGGAAAACCCGATCATCCCGAAACCATTGGCTTGCTGGGCCAGGTCAACGGCGATGCCCTGGTTGTAAGCTCAGTAGCGGAGGTATCTACCATCAATCCCCATAAGGAGGTCATCCTCTTCTCCCAGACCACCATGGATCCCGAACACTTCAAGGAGGTGGAGCGTGCCCTGAAAAATTATTTAAAGAAGACCAAAGGCAATAAAGCATATAAGCATTTCCGATCGGACTGTACCATCTGTGGTCAGATGAAAAAAAGAAAACCCGGACTCTCCACATTTGCCCGCAACTTCGATGTGATGCTTTTCGTTAGCGGAAAGAACTCATCCAACGGGAAAATGCTGTATGAGTATTGCAAGTCGCTGAACCCGGTAACCTACTGGATAAGTGGCAGGGAAGAGGTTGAAAAACAATGGTTTGAAGCATGTGACAGCATTGGAATAAGTGGCGCCACTTCCACCTCCAGGGCGCAGCTGGAATCGGTATTGGAAGAGGTGCAGAAGTTAACCACTTCTTAATACAAATTTGGTAATTTTGGGTTGGTTTTAAGACCTGCTAATATGGGAAAAATCAAAAGAATAGGTGTCCTTACCTCGGGGGGAGATGCCCCTGGGATGAATGCAGCCATCAGGGGTGTAACCCGCACGGCACTCTATTATGGAATGGAAGTAACTGGGATCCGCTACGGGTATCACGGGATGATTCATAAGGATTTTGTTGAGTTGAAGGTGAACAGTGTGAGTAATATACTGGCAAGGGGAGGAACGATCTTAAAGACAGCCAGGAGCAAGGAGTTTATGGAAGCCGAGGGCCGCAAGTTGGCCTATGAGAACGTGAAAGCAGCGGAGATTGATGCTGTGGTGGTCATAGGTGGGGACGGTTCACTGACCGGAGCCAGGGTATTTTGTGATGAGTATTATGACATTCCCTTTGTGGGGATTCCAGGGACCATTGACAATGATATTTATGGCACCGATTACACCATTGGCTATGATACAGCCCTAAATACGGTGGTTGAAGCTGTGGATAAGATCAGGGATACTGCCGGAAGTCACAACCGGCTCTTCTTTATTGAGGTAATGGGCCGGGATGCGGGCTTTATTGCCCTGAGCAGTGGAATTGCCTGTGGTGCAGAGGCCATCCTGATTCCGGAGGCCCATGGGCAGATAAGCAATCTGAAAGAATACCTGCACAAGGATTTTAAGAGGAATAAGTCCAGCAATATCATTATCGTGGCAGAAGGAGATGAATCGGGGGGAGCCTTTGCCATTGCTGAGAATGTAAAAAATGATTTTACAGATTTTGATGTACGGGTATCTGTCCTGGGTCATATTCAAAGGGGAGGTACCCCGTCGGCCCATGACCGGGTAACAGCTGGCAAGTTGGGTTTCGCTGCGGTAGAAGCCTTGATGGACGATCAGAAGAGTGTGATGGTGGGATACCATAACAATGAGATTGATCAGGTTCCCTTCAGAAAAGTAATTAAGCTGAAGAAGAAAGTAGATCCGGACCTTTTGCAAATGGTAGAGATCCTCTCCATATAGCATCCTCTTTTTTTGTACATTACCATCTATGTCCGGATCGGATCTCTATGCCCAGGTAATACTACCACTGGCCGTTGATGGCTTTTATACCTATCAGGTACCTGAAGCACTGAAGGAGCGTGTAAATCCCGGAAGCCGGGTACTGGTCCCTTTTGGGAAAAAACGCATCTACAGCGCCATTGTCCGCTCCGTTCAAAAGGAAAAACCCGAAGGCTTCCAGGCTAAAAAAATACAGGATCTGCTCGATAAGTTTCCTCTGGTATCTGCTGATCAGCTTGAGCTCTGGGAGTGGATCTCGGCCTACTACATGTGTACTCCGGGAGAGGTGATGCGGGCTGCTTTGCCCTCAGGATTAAGGCCTGAAAGTGAATCCAGGGTGCGTTACAATTACAGCTACGAGGATGAAACGGTCCTGGATCAGCATGAAAGCTTACTTCTGGAGGTTGTAAAGGATCAGGGAGAAGTAACCCTCGGGGACCTGCAGCTGGCAGAAGTCTCAAAGAATCCGGTCAAACTCCTGAAGCAGCTGGTGGAGAAAGGAGCTGTTGAGATTAATGAGTTTATTCGCCATGCTGCTCCTCAGAAATCGGTGCAGTACCTCAGGTTTTCGGAGTCTTTCAGGACAGAAGAGGCACTCCATGCACTGCTGGATCAATTGATCCGGGCACCCCGGCAAAAACTACTGGTGGAGCAGATACTCTCTCTGACAGGAACCCGGGAGAAGGATCTTGAAGGTGCACTGAAGAAGAAAGAAGTTATCCGTGAACCGGGGGACACCGGTGCAGTAACGGCTCTCGTGAAGAAAGGAATACTGGAACAGTTTGAGAAGGAAGAGCTGTGGAAGGATCATGAGGAGAATGATTCTCTTGAATCTCCAAAACCCCTGGATGGAGAGCAGAAGACAGCATTACAGAAAATCAAAGAAGATTTCGTTTCCCAGCAGGCAGTTTTATTGCATGGGGTGACCTCCAGCGGAAAGACAGAACTCTATATCCATTTGATCAGTGAAATGCTGAAAGAGGGTAAGCAGGTGCTTTACCTGTTACCCGAAATTGCACTTACCACCCAGATCATCCAGCGCATAAGCCAGGTATTTGGAAACAAGGTGGGCGTGTACCATTCCAGGTACAGCGATTCGGAACGGGTCCATGTGTACAGGAACCTCCTGGGAGTAACTGACGATGAAACCTATGGCGTGGTAATCGGGGTACGTTCAGCCATTTTCCTCCCGTTTCGGAACCTGGGACTGATCATCATCGATGAGGAGCATGAAAATACATACAAACAGCATGATCCTGCGCCCAGGTATCATGCACGGGATACAGCTCAGGTACTTGCCCTTCACCACAACGCCAGGGTATTGATGGGTACAGCGACACCATCTTTTGATTCCCTTTACAATGCGCGCACTCAAAAATACGGGTATGTGAAACTCTCATCACGTTTTGGGAACGTGGAGTCGCCTGAGGTCATCCTGGCTGATATCAAGGTAGCCACCAAGCGAAAGCAGATGGTTTCCCATTTTACGCCGCAACTGATGGAGGCAATCAAGGAGGCTCTGGCGGCAAAAGAGCAGGTGATCCTCTTTCAGAACAGAAGGGGTTTCTCCCATTATATTGTCTGCAATGAATGCGATCATATTCCCAAATGCAGGCGTTGCGATGTGAGCCTGACTTATCATCGTTACAGCGGAAAACTGGAATGCCACTATTGCGGGCACAAGGAACCTATGCCCCGGTCGTGTCCGGCTTGCGGTGCCACCAGTATGACCATGAAGGGCTTTGGTACCGAGAAGATCGAAGATGAACTTCCATTGATATTTGAAGGGATCAGGGTGGCACGCCTGGACACCGATACAGCCCGGTCGGTAAACAGGACCCGGACCATGATCAGACAATTTGAGGAGGGAAAGCTGGATCTGTTGATCGGTACCCAGATGCTCTCCAAAGGACTGGATTTTGACAATGTAAGCCTGGTGGGGGTACTGGATGCTGACAGCATGCTGCACTTTCCCGATTTCAGGGCTTTTGAGCGGAGCTTCCAACTGATCTCCCAGGTG
>JAYEOJ010000088.1:0-5050 GCA_034722835.1 Bacteroidota bacterium
GGTGCAGAATTGAGACCGAAGGAACATCTGGATGGAGTAAGTCTGGTCCCCTTGCTTCACGGAGAATCCATGCCTGAACGTCCTCTCATCTGGCATTACCCACATTACGGAAACCAGGGTGGTGAACCTTCCGCTGTGATCCGCCTGGGGGACTGGAAGTTGATTCACTATTATGAAGATAGCAGAAAGGAATTATACAATTTGAAGACTGACTCAGAAGAACAATTTAATGTGGCCGAAGACAGACCCGAAATGGTACAAGAACTCAAGCTTATTCTGTTTCAAATGCTTGAAGAGATGGGGGCCCACTTTCCTGTGAGAGATCCACAATATAGTGCAGAAGAAGAAATGCAGCATCTCGAATGGGTGATTCATAATCGCTGGCCCCAGCTAGAGAAACAGCGAATGGAATTTTTATCCAAAGACTACGATCCCGGGAATAACTGGTGGGGAAGCATGATCACTAAAGATTAATCACTAAAGATTAATAAAAAAATAATCCATGTCCACTCCTCATATCATTATCATCGTAGTAGCAGCGGTAACTCTACTTTTATTAATGGTGCTGAAGTTCAAGATCAGTGCCTTTATTTCCCTTTTGATTACCTCCATGTTTGTGGGCATTCTGTCGGGTATGCCCCTGAAAGATATATTGGTAAGTATTCAGGAAGGGATGGGAGGTACACTTGGTTTCGTTGCTGTTGTAGTAGGATTGGGGGCAATTTTTGGACAGATACTGGAAAGCTCCGGAGGTGCGGAATCCCTGGCTCATTATCTGGTTAAGAAGTTTGGTGTGGACCGTGCATCCTGGGCCATGGTGCTTACAGGATTTATTGTGGCCATCCCGGTTTTTCTGGATGTGGGACTGGTCATCCTGGCTCCCATTCTCTATGCCCTGTCGAGAGATACAAAAAGATCGCTCCTCTACTATGGGATTCCATTGCTGGCAGGGCTGGCTGTTACGCACAGTTTCATGCCTCCAACGCCGGGACCCATTGCTGTGGCGGAAATTCTGGATGCCCAGCTGGGATGGGTAATCTTCTTTGGCTTTCTTCTGGGGATACCTACTGCCATTATCGCGGGTCCGGTCTTTGGGAAGTACATTTCAAAAAAAATCAATATTCAACCACCCGAGGATATGATGGCGCACAATCCTGCCGGAGCAACTGCCCCGGAAGACCTGCCCTCTTTCCGCTCCATAGCCCTATTGATAGCGGTACCACTATTTTTAATACTGGTGAATACCTTCACCGCTGTTCTGGTTGATAAAGGCATTTTTGCAAAAAACCTGGTAACAGACATCATGATTTTCCTGGGACACCCCTTTAGTGCCCTGATTATTGCAGCCTTGCTGGCTGTTTATTTCCTGGGCATCCGGAGAGGGAAATCAAGGCAGGAACTTCTGGATCTGAGTAATAAAGCGCTGGGACCTGCCGGAATCATCATCCTGGTAACCGGTGCTGGTGGGGTACTCAAACAAATACTGGTGGACAGTGGAATTGGTGAAATGATGGCCCAATCCATTTCAGACTCAGCACTGCCTCCCATCCTCCTTGCCTGGATCCTGGCAGCCATTGTAAGGGTTACCCAGGGATCTGCCACAGTGGCAATGATCACCGCTGCCGGGATTATGGCTCCGGTTCTCAGCTTCATTAACCCAAGCGCTCCCGAGATGGCTCTGATCGTTATTTCCATTGCTTCGGGTGCCACCCTCTTATCCCATGTAAACGACAGTGGTTTCTGGTTGGTGAGTAAATACTTTGGAATGGATGAAAGTCAGACCCTCAGGTCCTGGACCATGATGGAATCCATTGTTGCCGTGTGCGGTCTGGCCTTTACAATGCTGGCAAGTCTGTTTGTTTAGGTCTTATAGCGGGGTTTCATCCATTCAACCTTCAGGGCAGCATCGTGACTTGCCCCAAGAATTTCACCATATAAATCGGGCCTTCTGGCCCTTTTGTATCGGTGACCTCCTGCCAGCTGCAGTTTAGCCGGAGTACAGCTGGCCACCACCACCTCATCGTCCATGGAACGACATTCGGCCAGGATCTCACCATAGGGATCCAGAATCATAGAATTGCCATTCTTCAAATGAGCTCCATCGGGCCCAATGGGATTCGAAAACACTGCATAGATCCCGTTATCATAGGCACGGGCGGGCAACCAGCGCAGAAGCCATTCCCTGCCTTTGGGTCCCTCAAACTCAGCTCTCAAAGCATCAGGATCCGTTTTCCGATTATCCCAGAACTTGCGGTCGACCCATCCCCTTCCCGGCATGGCTGAGGGGGTGCAACCGGTCACATGGGGCATAAAAATGATCTCAGCTCCCATCAAAGTGGTAGCCCTTACGTTTTCAATCACATTATTATCATAACAGATCAGGATGCCGCACTTGCAGTCAAACAAGTCAAATACCACATACTCATCCCCGGCTGAAAGATGCTGACTGATAAAGGGATGCAGCTTTCTGTACTTCGCAACAAAGCCATCACCGGTCACGCACACATGGGTATTATAGATCCGGTCGCTATCCTTCTCCACCAGGCCTGCCAACAATGCAACATTATACTTCCCGGCAATCTGAATCAGCTCTTGCACGCTTTCACCCGAAGGAACTACTTCCGCGAGCTTGGTTATTTCTTCTCGGGATAACTCACTGAGGAAGGTATAAGAACTAATGCTTAGCTCATGGAAACTGACAATCCTGGCTCCCTTATTGGCTGCTTCCCTGGTAAGCTCCTCTATGCGGGAGAGGTTGTACTTCTTATCCCCGTTCCTGGTCTGAAACTGCGCGGTGGCAATATTTATCTCTCTCATTCTGTTAAAAGGTAAATGAAGGGATTATGATTAAAACCGTTAAATTTAAGCCATGATTCCGGAAAAAGCCAGAGATACACTTGATTATGCACTGAAAAAAAGCGGAGAAGTCCTGATGATGCATCTGGGCCTTAGCTCCGAAGTCACTGTAAAGGAAAGTATTAGCTCGGTGGTAACGGAGGCAGACCTTGCCTCGGAAAAAGTGATCCTGGAGCTTCTTCAGGATTCTGCTGAATCTTACAATGTCATTACAGAAGAAAGTGGTTATCTGGATAATGGATCGGATTATACATGGGTAATAGACCCCCTGGATGGCACTTCCAATTTTGCCGCCGGGCTCCCCTGGTTTGGTGTAATTATAGCACTACTTCATAAGGAAATCCCCTTACTTGGAGGTATGTATCTTCCTGTATATAAGGAACTATACACCACAGAACTAAACCGGGGAAGCTGGAAGAACGGTGAGGCTATTCGAGTTACTGATTCAGATAGTCTTGCTGAGCACCTGCTGGCTTACTCCTTTGATTTTAGCGATGTGCCGGGAAAAACCGAATCTGAAATGGAGGTGTTAAACAGACTCTCAAAAAAGGTCCGTAATATCCGTTCCACTAACTCCCTGGTCGACTTCTGCTATACAGCCGATGGCCGTTTGGGGGCTGCAGTGAATCAGACTACAAAAATATGGGATATTGCTGTTCCCTGGCTTATGATCCGTGAAGGGGGAGGTAAGGTTACAGATATTCAGGGCCAGGAGATTCACTTTGACCTATCAGCAAAGACATTCGACCGGAATTACACCATAATGGCCAGCGGATCCAGACTATTTGATTCCTTAATGAGCACCATAGAAATCCTACATCCTTAATAATTGAATAAATACGCTATGATACAACTAAAAAATGTACTCCGACTGCTCCCAGTAATTCTGGCTTTTGGCTTGCTGGCTGCCCATTTCTCAAGAGCAGATATGCTTCCGGCCGTGATTGTCAGTCTGCTTATCCCCTTCCTGCTCCTGATCAGGAAAGCATGGATTGCCAGAAGCATCCAGATCCTGCTGCTCCTGGGTGCGGCCGAGTGGATCCGGTCCATGTTTGGCTATATAGAAGTCCGTAAAGCCATTGGAGATGATTGGGGAAGGCTGGCAATCATCCTGGTCGCCGTTGCACTGCTCACAGCTTGCTCCGGCCTGGTTTTCCGTGGAAAATCACTAAGAAAAAGGTATCACCTTGAAAAATCAGCAAAATGAGAAAAATGCTCATTGCAGGAATGGCCTTGGTCCTGTGGCTGACCGGATGCGGCCCGCAACAAGAAGTAGAAAGAAAACCTGAACAAGAAGAGATGAAAATCAATGTTTACCAGGTATTTACCCGCCTTTTCGGGAATACAAATACAAACAACAAAGCATGGGGAACCATCGAAGAGAACGGAGTAGGGAAATTCAATGACTTCACCGATGAAGCACTGGAAGCAATCAAGGCCCTGGGCATCACTCATATCTGGTACACCGGCGTGCTTCATCACGCCATGGTCACTGATTACACCCGGTATGGAATCCCGGGCGATGATCCCGATGTGGTCAAAGGGAGGGCAGGTTCCCCCTATTCAGTCAAGGATTACTACAATGTAAACCCCGATCTGGCAGTAAATCCTGAAAAGCGACTGGAAGAGTTCCAGGCACTGATTGAGCGTACCCACCAGCTTGATATGAAAGTGATAATCGACATCGTTCCTAACCATGTAGCCCGGGTATATCACTCCCTCAGCAATCCTGAAGGTGTAGAAGATTTTGGAGCTTATGACGACCTGAGCCGGGAGTATCTGAAGGATAATAATTTTTATTACATCCCGGGACAAGCCTTCCAGGTACCACAATGGAGGGACGGTTACCAGGTGCTGGGGGGTGAGGATCATCCCGATGCCGATGGATATTTCAATGAAAATCCGGCCAAATGGACCGGCAACGGTTCCCGGAATCCGCAACCCGACATGAATGATTGGTACGAGGCCGTTAAGATCAACTTTGGAGTAGATCCCGATGGCAAACACGAATTTGAGGTCCTTCCAGCTGGCTATGAAAACGAGCCCTGCCAGGTCCACTACGAGTTCTGGAAGGATAAGCAGGTACCCGATTCCTGGAAGAAGTTCAGGGATATCGCGCTATACTGGCTGGATATAGGGGTGGATGGCTTCCGTTACGACATGGCAGAGATGGTTCCCGTGGAGTTCTGGAGTT
>JAYEOJ010000089.1:0-4996 GCA_034722835.1 Bacteroidota bacterium
AAAATGGTGGCAAAGGCAAAAAAGCCCCCCAGGTAGGCTCCCGTACGGATGATTTTCCCCTTCCTGGTGGTGATGTTCATACGCTTATGCATGTAATACATGGGGCCACCCGATATGGAACCATCCGGCAGAATATCCCTGTATTTATGCGAAATAGTGACCTCAACAAACTTAGTGGTCATTCCCAGGAGGGCTGTGATCAGCATCCAGAACAGGGCGGCAGGTCCGCCCAGGTGGATAGCCAGTGCCACACCAGCAATGTTCCCTGTTCCAACGGTTCCCGACAGGGCAGTGGTGAGTGCCTGAAAATGGGAAGTGTCACCTACATCTTCCTTTCGGTCAAACCTTCCTTTTACAATCCGGATGGCATGTCCGAAATACCTGAACTGGGGCAATCCCAGGTATATCGTAAAGAAGATTCCAGTTCCAAGAAGTAAAAACACAAACCACTGGTGTCCGCCCAGGTAGTCGTTCAGGAAGAGAAGGAATTCGTTGATTTCTTGCATGTAATAGGGATTAGTTCAATATCATTTTGGAAGGGATAAAAGTAAGAATTATTTGTTTAGGCCCAGAAGTTCAGAGATAACCTTGCTTAACTGTGCTGCTGTAACAGGTTTGGGAAGGTAGGCGTCATACCCCTCTCCAAGAAAGCGTTCCCGGTCACCTGTAAGCGCATGGGCCGATTGAGCCACAACTTTAACCTCCGGGTAACGGTCCCTGATAATCTTCAGCGTATCGGTCCCACTCATCACCGGCATCTGGATATCCATCAACACCAGGTCGGGCAGCGGATATTGTTCCATCATCTGAAGCGCTTCATACCCATTTTCCGCAATACTGACATGATGCCCCATCTGTGAAAGCATGACCTGGTAAAGCTCCAGCGTATTGGGTTCATCATCAACTGTAAGTATGGAAATTTTTCCGCCCGAAGACGATGGCACCTGCACTATTTTTTCTTCTCTAATAGCATGCTTGTTCAAAGCAGGGGATTTCATTGGATGCTCCACCTGAAAGCTGGCTCCCTTCCCCGGTTCCGATTCCACCCAGATTCTGCCCTTCATCATTTGAACAAGGTTCTTACAAATGGCCAGTCCAAGTCCTGTTCCCCCAAACTTCCTGGTATTGGAGCCATCAATCTGCCTGAACTGATCAAAAATTACTTCATAATGCTCAGGTGCAATCCCGATCCCTGTATCTTTTACATAGAGCCGTACCGATTGGTCCGACTCCCCTTGCATACAACCAATCTCCACCCTTCCCTCCCGGGTAAACTTTATGGCATTGTTGATCAGGTTCTTCATGACCTGGGCAATGCGGATTACATCGGTCTCCATCTCACAATCCTCCACCTCCTGGGCGGTCACGATTTCGATATTCTCTTTCTGAAGGCGCACGGTTTCATCCAGGGCATACTGTTCCATATCCTTAATCAGTTCCGAGATCCTGATCCTGCCATAGATGATAGAAAGCTGACCGCTCTCGATCTTGGCCAGATCGATGATGTCTGAGATCAGAGTTAACAGCAGCTCCGAATTGGTAATGATCCGGTTTACATACAGTTCCCTTAAATGCTCCTCCAGTCCGGACTGATTCAACAGGTTGGAAAATCCGATGATGGAGTTCATGGGGGTTCTGATCTCATGGGACATGTTGGCCAGAAAGGCCGACTTCAGTTGATCACTCTCTTCAGCTCGGTCTTTTGCCTGCTTCAGGTCGCTCATGACCTTATTTTGCTCAGTAACGTTGCGAATAATGGTCAAAATCAGGTCATCCTCCCCCTGTGCGCCCGGAATCATTACATTTTTAGAGGACATATGGAGATAATATCCCTCTTTATGCCGTACCCGGAAATCAGTAGCCATCGTTCCCTCCTGGTGAAGTTTTCTCTCCATGATTCCTAACTGCTCCTGGTCCTCGGGGTGAACAATTTCCATCAATGCAAGAACTTCGTATTCTTCCTTCGTATATCCAATAACTTCATGCAGGGCCGAATTCATCAGGATAACCTCACGCTCCTTGGTAAATATTCCAATGCAGTCATTGGCAGCTTCAAATAAAGTCCGGTACCGTATTTCACTTTTTCTTAAGGCTGCTTCAGACATTCTCTCAGGGGTTTTGTCTTTAACGATGGCGATCATCAGATTTTCACCGGTCAGGGTGAACGCGTGCAAGGTGAACTCCAGCCAGAGTTCTTTTCCACCGATAATCGTTACTTTTTGTTCAACCCTTCCGAATCCCTTTTCTAACACATCCCTCATCAGGGCACCGTCCTTGCCGATCACATCATCCTGCAGAATATAAGCGGGCAAAGGTGAACCGAACACCTCCGGGCCCTCCTTAAAGAGATCCATGGCCGCCTTATTGGCATCCAGTATATTTCCGGCCTTTCCATCAAGCAGTTCAATAACGATAATGGCTTCGTTGGTATTCCTGACGATAAACTCAAATTTATCTTTCTCTTGGACCATGGAGAGGAGCCTGGTAAATGATCCCGAGATATCCATGGAAATGCCACCGATCACTTCTGGCTTTCCTTCTTCATTTTTCTGAATAACACTCCCCCTGTTATAATACCACTGCCACTTCCCCGCGGAATCTTTAACCCGGTATTCAACTTCGTAGAGATCATCTTCTCCTGTATAGAGCCGGTGCAGCAGTTTTTTGTTAAGTTCAGCATCCTCGGGATGGACATTTTTGTCGAGCGCTCCAATGGAATATCCATCATTAGTATAAGTGAGGCCCAGAATCTTGGCCAGACCTTCACTCAACCTGATCTTCTTACTGGCATCGTTCCAGTGCCACCAGTACAGGCCAACACTGTCAGATGCTGCCTGAAACTGTTGGGATGGGGATTTAAGTTCCCCGGGAACGTCTTTAAAATCTGCTGCCATAAGCTATTACTACCATTTTAAAGATAGTAATATCTGAATAAAAGAGCTTCAAAGCATGCTTTCCTGTTGAACTTTCTTCAGCAGGTACTGTTTCTACCTATAAACTTTCTCATTATGCATACTGTGCTCAGCTTTATCAAAGATCTGACAGAAAATAACAATCGCGACTGGTTCAATGCCAACAAGCCACGTTACCAGGAGTCCCTGGATATTTTCCGGGGATTTGCAGGCGAACTGCTTGCCGGGATTTCAACATTTGATCCCAGCATAGGGAACCTGGAACCCAAAGATACCATCTTCAGGATCTACAAGGATGTCCGCTTTTCCAAAGACAAGCTTCCATACAAGACGCAATTTGGTTGCTGGATGGCCAAAGGGGGACGAAAATCGACCGATGCCGGATATTACTTCCACCTGGAACCGGGAAAAAGCTTTATGGCCGCAGGGGTCTGGATGCCGCCCGCGGAACAGCTTAAGCTCATCAGGCAGGAGATCCAGTATGATCCGGAATTCTTCCTGAAGCTCATCAATACGCCCCATATGAAGGAGCACTATGAGCGGGGCGGAAAAGAGGATATGCTAAAAAAAGGTCCTGCAGGCTTCCCCAAGGACTTCAAATACATGGATGAGCTCAAATACAAGCACCACATCTGGTCCAGGTCCTATACGGATGCTGCCATCCAGAAGAAGGGCTTTTCAGCAAGTGTGGCAGAGGATTACAAAGGGCTCTTTCCCATGGTCAGTTACCTGAATCATGCCATGTCATTTACGGGAAATCAGTGAGTGTGACTAAAGTTACAGTGGGAGTGTAAGATTCCCTCTATTTTTGCGACAGAAAAAAACATAAAGACATCATATCATGAAACTGGAACATTTAACAAACGAGACTTTTAAAGAGAAGATTTTCAACTACGAAAACAATAAAGAGTGGAAGTTCGAGGGTGAGACTCCTGCAATTATTGATTTTTATGCCGACTGGTGTGCACCTTGTAAAACAATCGCTCCCATCCTGGAAGAACTTAAAGCTGAGTATGGTGATAAGCTGGATATTTTTAAAGTGAATACGGAGGAGCAGCGCGAACTCTCATCCGTATTTGGAATCCAGAGCATTCCCTCCCTGCTTTTCATACCCAAAGAAGGTCAGCCACAAATGGCCATGGGAGCTCTTCCAAAAGAGACTTTCAAGCAAGCCATCTCTGAAGTTTTAAGTGTATCCGAATAAGGTTTAACCAGGTCCCGGGACCGGTAAAAAACAACAAGATGAAAAAAATAATATTAAGTATATCAGCAGTAGCACTTCTCTCTCTGTCGTGCACCAATGGTTCGGCCAGTTCACTTGAGAATACTCACCTGGAGAAAGCTGCGGTAGCAACTGTAGCAGAGGAGCAGGCAACTGATAATTCTTCTCAGGAATCCGGAAAGACAGTACACCTGAACAGAGCGGATTTTCTGAAGAGGGTGATGAATTACGAAAAGAATCAGAGCGAATGGGTGTATGAAGGCGACAAGCCTGCCCTTATAGATTTTTACGCTGACTGGTGCGGACCCTGCCGACAGGCAGCTCCAATCCTGGAAGAACTTGCCAAGGAGTATGAAGGGAAGATATATATCTATAAGATAGACACGGAGAAGGAGCAGGAACTGGCATCCATATTCGGAATCAGGAGCATTCCGGCCTTTCTTTTTGTTCCCCAGGAAGGGAGACCCACTATGAGCAATGGAATTGCACAGACTCCTGCGGAGACCAAAGCCATGTTCAAGAAGATGATCGATGAACTCCTGCTTGGACTTGGAGAAGAGGGTTAGAAAGAAGATAGTTAGTTAGGTAAATAGTTTGGAAGAAGAGAGGGGCTGTATCGAAAGATACGGCCTCTTTTCGTTAGGGATACCCGTTCGTTGCTGCTCCCAGCCTTCGGCTGGCAAAGGCTGCCTCTCGGGCATCCCTAACTACAGGTGTACTTACGAAAAGACCTCTATATTGTTTTGGGGTATCCGTAAATGGAGGCGGTCAATCTTAATCCGATTTTAACAGGGATATATTTTCGGATTCAGGCCATTAAGAATACCTTTGTGGCGGTAAATAGAAAACAATGCGACACGAA
>JAYEOJ010000090.1:0-4996 GCA_034722835.1 Bacteroidota bacterium
TGCAATGCTGACAATGGCAGGGTGTGACAGTCCAAAATGGAGCGCGGCATCCCCCGGGGCAATCTGATGTCCCCTGCATAATTCCTCAAAAGCTTCCCTCCATCCAAACAAAGTCTGACCCAATTCTGAAGCAGGATCCACCTCCTGGTAGTCAAACTTATCTCCCCCGGTCAGGAAGCCTCCATGAAAAACAGCCGAGTTGATGATTCCCACACCATTATCATCCAGAACGTCCATAAACTGAAGAATCTCTTCCGGATGGCTGAAGATGGTGAAGCTGTTGGCAAACATAACCCAGTCAAAGGGCACATGCGCATAAAGCTCCCTGATGATGGTCCAATCCTTGGAACCGATTCCCACTGCTTTCACTTTACCCTTTTTCTTAAGATCAAAAAGAGCCCTGTAGGATTCCAGTATGTCCCTCATTCGATTGTCCCGGTCGGCCGGATCGCTTGCTGCCTGCAGGTACTCATCAGGATCGTGTACCGACACCACTTCTGAATGATAGTCAGCTCCCAATAAAGCTTCCCCCTGCTCAAAACAGTTGATAATCTCCTGGTAACCAAAGGTCTGTATGCAATTATTTTTTAATCCAACCCAGGCTCCCGGTTCAAAGGTAGGTTCCTTCGCGGTCAGCGGGACACGGTACCAGCCCAGCTTGTTACTGATCACCACATCCTCCGGGTCAATCCCCAGTCCGGATAATCCTGAGCCAATGACCTCCAGGGCCAGGCCGGCACCATACTTCCCTGCTGTATCTATAACTACGGGTTTTTCGGTGCACTGGAACCATCGCCTGATCAACTCCAGTTTTTCCTCATAAGGTAGTTCCCTGTAGAGGTTCCCCAGGTAACTGGTCCCATAAACCACCTGTGACACCTGCAGGCCCGTTCTTCCAAGTGCTTTCTTTTTAGTGAGTTTCATCTGAAATGCAAGCCTGGTTTAATGGGCAAATGTCCTGGTTCGGTACCCGTAAATTGCTACCACCACGAAGCAGATCAGGGGGATGATAAAGGAAATATTCTCTGCCGGCATGGACAGGATGGTGCCCTGCTTAATAATCGCCCCCTGCAGAGGTGGCATGACCGATCCACCCAGGATCGCCATGATCAGTCCGGCTGCCCCGAACTTGGCATCCTCTCCTAATCCCCTCAGTGCAATCCCGTAAATGGTGGGGAACATCAATGACATAAAGGCAGATGTTGCCACAAGGCAGTACATTCCCATGATTCCCTGTGACAGTATCACCCCCGCTATGCTCACGAAACCTCCGATGGCAAAGAACATCAGCAAACGACCGGGCCTAACATAACGCATCAGGAAGGTGCTTACGAACCTGCTTACAATAAAGATGGCCATGGCCACTATATTGTACTGCTGGGAAAGCACCTCGGCTTCCTGTTCACCCATGCCCTGACTCATAAAATAACGGGTACCGTAATGAACGATAAAAGTCCAGCACATGATCTGTACACCCACATAGAAAAACTGAGCCACAACCCCTTCCCTGTAGCGTGGAAGGGAGAAAATCCTCTTCAGGGTGGGAAGGAAATCGATGGTGTGGTTGGAATCCACATTCCTGGGCATCCGCACCGAAGCAATCAGGATGAACATCATGATGATCACAATACCGATGACGATGTAGGGGGAACTGAGAATTTCCAGGTCGCTCATCTTCATGGCCTCAAACTCCTGAGGCCCCAATAACTGGCGCTGGGCGGTATCGGCGGGATCAAGACGTGCCTGGATAAAGGTCTTGGCCACAAACATCCCGGTAATGGAGCCAATGGGATTGAAAGACTGGGCCAGGTTCAAGCGCTGCGTGGAACTCTCTTCCGAGCCCATGGAAAGGATGTAAGGATTGGAACTGGTCTCCAGAAAAGAGAGTCCGCAGGTCAGAATGAAATACGCGATCAGAAATGGCGCATAGAGCCCAATGGCACTGGCCGGAATGAAGAGCAGGGCGCCGGTGGCATACAGACCCAGCCCCACCAGGATCCCTGCTTTGTATGTGAAGCGCCTGATAAAGATGGCTGCCGGGAAGGCCATGGCAAAATAGCCTCCGTAAAAAGCAACCTGCACCAGGGATCCCTGCACGGTATTCATCAGGAATATTTTTGAAAAGGCCTTGACCATGGGATTGGTAATATCGTTGGCAAATCCCCAGAAGGCAAAACAGGATGTGATCAGTATAAAAGGTACCAGATACTGTTTATCAAGAATCTTGAACTTTCTCTTCTCCATTATCAATCAGTTTAAGTTGATAGCAATCGATGGCATTCTGATATAATATCTTTGTTTGATCTTTAATATCCATGGATTTAATGAACTTTCGAACCACGCCAATCACCTCGCCATACTCCCCGGCCAGCCTGCACACGGGCCAGTCACTACCCAGCATGAGTCGCTCAGGTCCGAATGCTTCCAGCACCGTCTCCATATAGGGCAGCAGCTCCTTATAACTCCAGTTCTGCAAATCCGCCTCGGTCACCATCCCGGATAATTTGCACCAGACATTGGGATATGCAGCCAGCCTGGTAATATCTCGTTTCCACGGCTCCATAATTCCGGACTTAATCAGGGGCTTTCCCAGGTGATCCAGTACAAAACGCTGACGGGAATGGCGTTCAACCAGCATTATTGCAGGTTCAATATGCCTGGGAAACAGCAGCAAATCGTAAGTCAGGTTATAGGCTTTCAACTGCGCTATCCCATTCATGAAGTCCTTTCGCAACATAAATTCATCATCGGGCTCATCGTGAAGCACATGCCTGAGTCCCACCAATTTGGGATGAGCAGCAAACGCATCCAGCTGCTTATCAAGCTCTGATGAACGAAGATCGAGCCAGCCCACAACCCCTTTGATAAAGGAATGCGTGTTGGCCAGTCCAAGCAACCAGCGTGTTTCCTCCAGGTTTTGCCTGGCCTGAACCACTACCGTTCCACTCACTCCGGTTTGGGACAATTCCTGCTCCAGATCCCCGGGCAGGTAATCGCGCTGCAGAACATGCATGGAGTCATCCATCCACCTGTACTCCCTCTGGTTGTATTTCCAGAGGTGGTGATGTGCATCTATCATCATTACTTTTTCTCCAGCTTGTAAATACATTCCATCACCTGCCACTTCTCATCTGCCGAGGCGTCTGAAGATGTTTTCTGAAATCTGGAAACAAATGACTCCCACTCCGGCTGGCGTGGTTTGGTGGCCAGTTCTGCCATGGCAACATCATGATCAATGTCCGGAAGTGTATCCATGATCATAAAAAGCCTGTTATCCATAATATAAATCTCCATATCCAGGATCCCCACCTCGATCATCCCCCTGGTGATCTCTGGCCATGTATGATCAGGGGCATGAACTTTCTTGTACTCTTCGATCAGCCGGGGATCATCCTCCAGGCTGAGTGTCTTACAGTAACGCTTATAAGAGGTGTAATCTCTCTTGGAAATTAAGGTCATGGAAATCGTAGATTTAATTCAGGTTATGGCTCCTCAATATAGAAAAAAAAAAGGAGGCTGCCTTCGGTGGTAAGCATTAGCTTCAAAATCTGTTTTACTGAAATAATAGTTGATTTTATATGTATATTTCATATATTTGTACTATATATATATTTCATATGAAAGTAATATCGTTAAATATAGATGAAATCATTTTCAAAGAGACCGAGAAGATCGTTTCTCTATTGAAAAAACCCAGGAACAGATATATCAATGAAGCCATAGATTTCTATAACAAGCATCAACAAAGAACCATGCTTGAAAGAAAGCTTCAGAAAGAATCGGAGATTGTAAGAGAGAACTCCATGAACATCCTGAATGACTTTGAGGAGATTGATTATGGAGATTAGACAATATGAAATCTGGCTGGCAGATCTGAATCCGCGGATCGGTACCGAACCTGGAAAAACAAGACCTGTCCTGGTGGTACAGACGAATCTGTTAAACCGTGTGTCTCACCCTTCAACGCTAATTTGTCCTATTTCATCAAGGGTATCAAGAAAATCAGTGCTGTTACGGGTTCATCTCAAAAGTGGGATGGCTAATATACGCCAGGATTGTGACATTCTGATGGATCAGCTACGAGCTATTGATAACCGTCGTCTGCTTAAACGGATCGGTACATTGCCCGAATCTGCTATCCAGGCAAGCAGGAAAAACCTGAAGATCATGTTGGATTTCGACTAGCTCAATCATGCTCTCCAACCCATTCGGGCTCAAAGTCCGAGTCATACACCCAGCCGGTATTTACCTCCTGGCCGGCCATGATCTTTTCATACATGCCCCGGTTGGACAGCGCATAAGGATAGCTCATGAAAACCTCCCCCTTCCCCAGGATGCGGGGATCGGCCTGGGTAGTCAGTTTTTCTGTCATCTCTCTCTTTAAAGCCTCAAGCTTTGCAGAGTACGTCAGGTTAGCGGCCAGGTTATTCAGACAATAGGGATCCTCTTTGATATTGTATAATTCCTCTGAAACACGTAAGCCGAAATTCAGCTCCCAGAACTCCGGGTTTCCAAACACGCGCCGCTGATTCAGGATATACGATTTAGTGGCCCCTCCATCGCAATTCAGGTAGCCCGTCTCCGGGTTCCCTGCCGGCCATCGATCGGGGTGGTAATTGTGCAGGTAGAGCCACTCCTCCTTTACAATTCCCCGAACCGGGTAGCCCTGGTCATTGGGCCGCCCCAGGTCATGCCGCTCTTTTCCCACCAGCACAAAATCACGTTCTTCAATGACCTGTCCGTCCTTCTCCGAATAGAAGATTTCTGTCAGGCTCCTTCCCTCCATCTCCTGCATCCCCGATTCCCGTGGATCCACACCGGCCAGCTCCAGGAAGGTGGGAGCAAAATCGATAAAGCTTACAAAATCATCCACCACCCGTCCCGGATTCTGAATACCATCGGGCCAACTGATGGCCAGGGGCAGGTGGTTGGAATACTCATAGACCTGTCCTTTCACCCTGGGAAAGGGCATGCCGTTATCGGCGGTAACCACAAC
>JAYEOJ010000091.1:0-4973 GCA_034722835.1 Bacteroidota bacterium
TATCGCTCTGCAGTAAACCAGGGCCTACCGCTTATCGTATTGCCCAAAGCAGTGGATGCCTTTCGCCAGGGCGATGAAGTTAATATAGATTTTGCCGCAGGAAGCGTAAGCATTGGAAATAAACAGTTTAGTTTTGAACCTCTTCCTGATAAACTGTTGGAAATTCTGGAGATGAAGGGCCTGGTCAACTGGATCAGAAACCAATAGCACCCATAGCTCTTACTGCTTCTAAAAAGGATTCTTTTTTATATCTTTGCATCCGAAAATGCCGATTTTGCTTACTCGGTTACTTCGCAACTCGGTTCCGTAGCTCAGTTGGACAGAGCAACAGCCTTCTAAGCTGTGGGTCGCGCGTTCGAATCGCGCCGGAATCACATAAAACAAGCTTAGCCTCCATTCTGGGGGCTAAGTTGTTTTAAGGGAAGCGATGAGAACCGTTCGAACCGAGAAAGCAATGCTTTCGAGCTCATGAAACTGCGAAGCAGTCGAATAATCACATTCCCAACTACTTGACTTTGATATAAATCTACCGTATATTTATTTTGATAGTCCGGATCGGCTAAAGTCTAAAAGTCATTGTCCCAGGAGCCAGTATTTACTTGGTTGAAGTTGCTCTTCCCTACTCAGTACAATCCTGACTGAGGTGCTGCAAAAACAATAAACACTTTAATTGATCAACTATGAAGAAACTGCTACTTTTAACGGTCCTATCTGCACTAGTGTGCAGCTCTCTCACAGCTCAAAACTTGCATCGTGTCAATAACAACACCGATTTCGATGCAGATTTCACTATCCTACAGGCTGCTGTCACTGCTGCCTCAAACAATGATACTATCTATGTGGAAGGTTCGGCAACGGAATACGAAGGAGCCACAATCAACAAGCCCCTGACCATTGTGGGTCCAGGATTCTTCCTGAATGAAAATCCAAAAACACAGGCCAACAATGTGGAAGCTACATTTAACAGTGATATTGCATTTACAAGCGGTTCAGAGGGGAGTACCATTATGGGATGCAGGTTTTTAAACGGCACTGATCTTAATATTAGCGTCAGCGATATTTCAGTTATAAGGAATTATCTATACAATTTGGCATTTATAGGAACCAGCAACAACATTCTGGTATTGCAAAATTATGTGCGTTTAAGTATAGTTGCTACAGGTGGAGTAATTACAAATGCCATCATATCAAACAATATCATTCAAGGCCAGATAGATTCTGAGGCAACGAGTGGTCCATTGATCGTAGCAAATAACGTTTGTTTTACTACCAACTGGGCCTTCCCCATTGACGTACATAATGCAGTTATCCAGAACAATATATTGATCGGCGAATATGCTACCATCTATGAAAATACAGGTAATACAATCTCCTACAATATCATGGCTGAGGATGGCACAGATGCCAACGGGAACCAGTATAACATCGACATGGATCTGGTATTTGCCGATTTTGACGGAACCTTGCAGCTGAGTACAGACGGCAAATGGGAACTAAAGGCTGGTTCCCCGGCCTTAGCTGCCGGAAGTGGTGGGGTAGATTGTGGGGCTTTTGGTGGACCGACGCCCTATGTATTATCGGGAATACCTGGCCTGCCGCACATTTATGAAGCAGATGTTCCCGCAACTGCCACCACTGATTCCGGATTGCCGGTGACTATCAAGGTGATGAGCGGAGATTAAATACTGCAAAAACAAACAAAGATGAAAAAGGCAACAATCTTATTTATAGCGTTATTCATTCCGCTGCTTATATATGCCCAGGATATTGATTATGCGGAATATTTTATCGATTCCGACCCGGGTTTCGGGGCAGCCACTCCCATTGCGGTTTCAGCGACAGGAAGCGATATCTCCCTGGATTTCAGTGCAGATATTGCCACCCTTCAGCCAGGGATCCATTACCTGGTAATCAGAGCCCGGGATGATCAGGGACAATGGAGTCAGGGATCAAATACTGTTTTTTATCTTGTTAAGTCCCCGGATGTTGGTGTGAGCAACGTTGACCAGGCGGAATATTTTATCGATACCGATCCCGGTTTTGGGATGGCTGTCTCCATTCCCGTTCCTGCTCCCGGTAATGATTTGATCCTTCAATTAAGCCCCGGGCTTGAGAGCCTGGATCAGGGCATGCACTACATTCATTTCAGGGCAAGGGATGTTTCAGGGAGATGGGGTTCTGGAATGAATACAGTTTTCTTAATCGTAGATTTGCCATCCTCAGCCGATTCTGAGATTCAGCAGGTTGAATACTTTATTGATACGGACCCTGGATTTGGCCTTGGTACTCCGGTGACTCTGCCATCGGCTGGAAATGATCTGACCATCGATTTTTCGGTTTCCTTAACTGGTTTAGCCGACGGGGAACATGTATTATATATCCGGGCTAGAAATGCTCTAAATAAATGGGGACAGGTCTATGCTGAAGGTTTCACTTATACTGCCACCGGAATTGAGGAGGGAGTGAATTCGCTATTTAAAGTGTATCCTAATCCTTCCAGTGGCCACCTGCAGATCGAACTAAGCGATCAGACATCAAACGGGTGCTGGATTAAGCTAATGGATATGAATGGCAAACTTGTTTATGAAAGTGAATGCCATAACAATCTGTGTGAATTGAACCTTGAATTACCTGGAGGAATGTACTTGCTAAATATAGAAACCTCAGATCGCAGTATTTCACAGAAAATTATTCTGGAATAGAGACTTTATTTTCTTAATACCATATTGGAGATTACTGACCCAGGGGAGGGATCACACCAAGTTGCTGCAGCATGCCAAGATTATCCATGCTTGCCCAAAGTTCTGCGACCTTTCCATCGGCAATGCGGAACACCTCGATCCCCTTGACTACGATTGATTTTCCAGTGGGAGGAATCCCCATGAGCTCTCCCTTGTGTGTGCTGTGTGCTGTCCATATCTTCGTCACTTTGTCTCCTTCGGCAATCAGGTCGTCGGTGGTGATGTGCAGGTCCGGGAAGGCGGTGAAGTATGCCTGACAAAGGCCTTTATACTGCTCGCCATTCATATCCCCTTCAGCACTGTGGTAGACGAAGTCGCTGGTGAAATATTTATCGAAAGCATCAATGTTATGCTTGTTCCAGTAGTCCTCAGTGAAGGCTTTCAGAAAGTCCTTGTTCTTTTCAATGTCATTGTTCTTCTGGGCAACTGCACTTCCAGATGCGAAGAGGAAGGTCAGTGCAGCAAATGCGAAAAAGTTTCTTTTCATGGTAGTTAGGTTTTTCAGTTTTATGCAAACAGCTTACTACCAATAGGACGTATTTGTTAGTATTTTGTTGATCCGCTTACCTTACTCGCTGACTCAAATATGATATGTGCATCCATTTGTCTTGTTGGTGCCTGAAGTATATCCTGAAACATCCCTGGTAAACAGGATTTTTTAATTGTCAATGGAAAATTCCTTTGTATGTGTTGGATTACTCCAATTGCTTAAAAACAGAGATAAACTGTAGAAAATTGAAAGCTATTGAAAAAAGTATCGTATTATTGTGCTGGTAAATGATTGTTTAAGATTTGCGCTTAACACCTTATTTACCGGGGGGGCTCCAGAAAGGGCCCCCTTTTTGATATTCAGGTACTTAGCTCTCGATTTTATTACTTTAACACAATAGGTAAGTTCAGGTTTGTGGGGTATTCCGGGGAACGGTAGACTCTGTGGGTCGCCTTTTGAAATGCCTCCTCACCACAAGTATAAATGTTAGTAAAAGTTTGGGGATTCCTGTCGAACAGGGGAAACCAGCTGCTTTGTACCTGGATCATGATCCGGTGACCTTTCTGAAAGGTGTGATTCACATCCGGAAGCGTAAATGTTACTTTGGTGACCTCTCCTGGTTGAAAGGGTTCCGGTTGTTCGAAACCAGTACGGTACTTCCCCCTGAAGATATCACCCCGAACAAGCATCTGGTACCCTCCGACTTCAATATCGGACTGTTTCAATCCACCTTGTTCAGCTGTATCGGGAAAGAGATCAATTACCTTGACCACCCAGTCTGCATCCGTTCCTGTAGTGGAAACAAAGAGTTCCACCTCAATGGGACCGGCCAGGGTAAGCTCCTCCTCAATTTCCTCTCCTTTGTATACCAGTACATCCGGACGGGTAGACGCAAAGCGCTGGTCCTCCGAAAGGTAGCGTCCGTTATAAAAGGACCGCGCACTCAGAAAAGGAGCTGTATAGGGTACCGGCTTAGCAGGATCGCTGATGTATTCATCAAATGCTTCAGATTGTTCATCAGGAGCATTCCATGATAGCCTTCCTCCCTGGTCCAGCCAGATCTGCTTTTCTGCCACATTCTCAGGGGGCCAGCTATCGTAACTCTTCCACTGGTCACTTCCGGTTTCAAATACCCAGGCCTCCGGAAGATCCAGTTCACCTTCTCCTTTAAGGTAGTAAGAGAAAAAGGGGTATTCGATCTCATGCATGTAGAAATACTTATTTTCTTCCCTGAATGGGATCAGGCTTGGATTGTTATAGTCAGGCGAGCTCCAGCCACCATGGGTCCAGGGGCCCATCACCAGGTGGTTGGTGGCTTCAGGATTGTTTTGCTCAATGGTTTTATAGGTGTGCAAAGCTCCTGAAAGGTCTTCACCATCGTACCATCCGCCTACGGTAAGCACCGCTGGAGAGATTTCATTCAGGTGGGGCAAGGTACTTCTGGATTGCCAGAATTCATCATAATCGGGATGTTCCATAATCTGATTCCAGAAATCGATGCTTCCATGAAGGTATTTTTCATTGGTATTCTTAATGGGTCCCATATCCAGGAAAAAATGGTAGGCATCCCCGGAGGTGTAGGTGGGACGTGTTCCCCAGCGGGTTGTAGGTTCTGGCCTCTCCCGTCCGAAAACCTGGAAGAAATTGAAGCTGAGAGGCAATGTCAGGGCCCCGTTGTGGTGCATATCATCCCAAAGAAACCAATCTGAGATAGGGGCCTGCGGACTGGTGCATACCATGGC
>JAYEOJ010000092.1:0-4973 GCA_034722835.1 Bacteroidota bacterium
GTCCCTTGCCTTTTATACCTTCCACAATGGTATAGGCAGCTTTATCCGCATCCGGAGCAGGTCGCCGGAACTGGGCATGAAAGTATGCTGCATCTTCGGGAATATCTGTTAATACGTAATCTACCTGGTAGTAGAGGCGCGTAGGTTTCACATCAATGTTTTCCATGGTAATCCGGCACTTCTTCCGGAATGGCATCTGCCAGTAACAGTTAAAGGCCCTGCCAGGATTCACACATACTGCCAGAGAATTCAAATGCGCGTATTCGCCCCAGCCCATGCCGAAGAAGTCTCCCACGGGTACTTCCACCGAAGGCTCTTCTTCGTCGTCCCAGTAGAAACGCAGAACGTAAAAGCGCCAGTCGCCCGTTGGAGTCAGCCAGATATGCTGGATGCATCCCGGCCCCTCCATTTCAGCCATGGTAAATACCTCTCCGGGCTGAATGATCACATAGGGACTCACTTTATAGCCCTGACCCAGTTCCCGGGCCTCGTGGGAAGCAGCGCCTTCCCCAAGTTCGGCCATGCCGCCCTTGCCCTTTTCCCCAGTGAAATTTTCCGGTGAGATGCTCCGGGTCTTTGCGTCGGACATCCGGTAGAGATTGGAAAGATTGTTATCAAGGCCATCAAATTCCTGGGCCAGAAGTCCCTGCTGCATCAGTATAAGCACAGCAATAAAGACAGGATGGAGTTTTTTCATGATAGGAGTTTTAGTGTAGGTGCTTTTCAAATTTACCAATTAGTTTCCTCAAAAACGCAGGTGTATGTGTTCATTTTCCACCAGATTTACCAAAGCATCAAAAACCTTTTCATCCACTGTTCCGATTTGGAAGCGTTCCAGTTGGATCGCCCCGTGCAATACAGAAAAATCCACTTCGGTATGTCCTTCGTTTTCCTTAACCACGCATTCCCCCCAGGCCGAACCATTGGACCAGAAGTAGTTTCCGGGTTTGTCTGTGAATTCGATGCGTTTTTCTACTCCGGAATAGTGAAAGCCACTCAAAGCCAGCACCGAGCTCCAGGAGGCCATGGCACGTGCATAATGATGACCACACTCCGCTTCATCAAAGGGATTCCGCCTGCTCCCATTATACCTGGCACGGATGTTCCCGATCACTTCCATGCCTTCTTCTTCCATGCCCTCATAGAGCATGCCCACACCTGCAGTATACTCAAAACCCGTCATCACCTCGGACCAGTATGGAAAGGGAATGACCGGTCTTCCTCCATGTGGCCAGCTTGCCATCAGCAATGCTTTTTCATCGCCCATGGCGTAGGAGCGCATATTGTTGAAATGATCCGACATATCATCGCGCCTGTTATACTTGTATACACTTCGTAAAGCCGAACGGATATTCTCTCTGTCAGCCAGGTAACCCAGATCCAACACATGGGCCATATACTGTCCCACCAGCTGGTCCACCAGGCAGCCATTCATCAGCTGGTAATCCGGATTCTCCAGTTTCTCGCTCCCCATATTGGCCGTCAGCCCAAAGGCAATATCCTTTTTTGATTTGACCGGGATCAGCCGCTGATAATAATACTCACCGTTGAAGATCAGACTGTCCGTCAGCACACTCCCCTGTTCATACAGCTTTCTGCAGGTAGCGGCAAACTCTCTGTCTTCCATGGCAAGGGCCATTCGGCTGGCTGATTTCAAAGCCCCCAGGTACCAGAATTGCATCTGGGGATTTGGCCCGAAATATTCAATGTCCATGGTGTTGTGCTGCACCCCTTCCATCATGCCATCCTGGTCCGCATCCCATCCCCCCTTGATCCAGGCAAAGGCCAGGGCTGCTTTAACGTTTTCCCAGTGAAGTTCCAGAAAAGCCTGGTCCCCCGATAACTGCCACTCCCGGTAAAATTTCATAATGGTACCCATCTGTCCGTCCGCAGCCGCAATGGGCGAGTTCCGGGCATGTTCCAGGGGCAGGTTGACCCGAAAGCTCATCAAACCCGATTCGTGGGTAGCATGTCCGAATTCCACCTCACGCATGCTTCGCGCCAGATCGCCAAAGAGAAAGGCAGTGGCATTCTCATAGTTCCAGACATGCGTGCATGAACCATAACAGGACCCGAAACGGTCCATGATCCCTTCCCAGCCAAACATCTTCCCGTCCTCTGTACGGAACACCGTTTGTGATCGCAGGGTGCTCAGGTTAAAGAGGACCGCTTCCTTCACCACATCCGGATAGGTGCTTCGCATCATGGCATTCACAAAATCAAGTGTTTTTTCAGTGAGCGATGGAAGACGATCTGCCTCTTTTTCGATTATTGCCCATGCATCCCCGTAACGCGTGGTATAATAGTTCCCCACACGGGTTTCGGGTGCAGCACTCCAGCTCCCCCAGGTCTGCCGGTTGGGAAAATGCCAGGTAAGATAAAAGGTGAATACGCGTTTTTCGCCAGCAGCCAGTATCTTGCTGACAGCCAGGGAGGCCATGGGATCCTGATCGGCCCGTTCAGATTTTTCCTGCAGACTTCCATCGGCACTGAAATCATCCCAGAAATCCAGCACTCCGTGCGACCAGGCGTTCGGGATGGAGCTGGTACGCCAGCTGATACCGCTTTTCTCCTCCTTTGGAGTAGTAAGGGCCATGGTTCCCCAGGCCGGATGATTCCTGTCCACTCCTTCGGAATACATGTAAATCCCATGTACCAGGTCATCTTCCCGGAAGGTATTCCGGTTATCCACGGCACCAACAGGAACCTGATCCCCCTTCCAGTCCACCTGCACCTCCCGTCCATCCTTCCCGATAAAGTTCCGCATACTGCCTGCAATACTCACCCTCAGCTCTTCCTCTGTCAGGTTCTCTACTTCATACTGCAGGATGGCAATGGGGATTCCTGAGGCATCTGCATCCCCTGGAATCAGCGGATTGAAGCCGAGGATCCGCACCTGAACGGGCATCCCGGGATCACTGAGATGCACCAGGCCAAAGGGATAAGTGGTAGAAAAAGATGCGTTCCGGAATCGGGGCAACCCATGATGATTCACACTTCTACCCTCCATATGCTGATATTCAGCATCGTCCAGGGGCCCCAGGAGGGCCTTGGTACGTGAAGATCCCTGCTTATCCCGGGTATAGATGGCGAAAAAAGGGGCATCGTTCCCCTTCACAACCGTGTTGTATCCTTTGCCCGGAACATTCATGATTTCCCAGTCCCTTAACTCACCCCTTCCGCCCAGCGAGACGGTCCCGGTACCAATGCCTCCCAGGGGCAGGGCAATGTTCAGAAGATGATCCCGGTCATAGCTTTTTAGCATGGGCACCAGGTCCCCCGTGAAAGTACTCTGTGCCTTAATGTCGACGGAGATGCACAGGAATAAAAAAAGCAACAGTGAAGCGAATACATGATTTGCCTGCTTGAAATATTTCATAGCGATACCTTTTTAAAGAAATATTATAAATAAGATCTATTCTTTGGTTTCGATTTTCAGCACTGTGGACATGGAATCCAGTCCAGCCGACGGCATGCGAACCCTTAAGCCCGTATCATCCAGTTCCCATTCCAGGGCTTCCCCTCCTCCGGCCAGGGAAACATCCTTCACCCGGATGTCATACCCGGACCGCTTAGTCGAAAAGGCCTCCAGCACTACCTCGCTTCCTTCCTCCGGTGTACCCAGGAAAAGCGCATATACCGTAGTTCCCGAAGTGGTATAGCGCACATCCCGGGCACTATAGGTGACATTGTTAAAGGTTCCATGATTCTCTTTCTCCGGCTCCTGTGTGGGTCCCTCCCCAAAGGTGTACCAGGGCCGGGTTCCGTAAATGGCCTCGCCAAATTGTTCCAGCCAGGCTCCCAGCTTCAGCAGGACTTTCTTCTGGTCTTCGGGAATGCTGCCATCGGCCCGCGGGGAAATATTCAAAAGCAGCACTCCGTTCTTGCTAACAATGTCAATCAGTATATGCAGGTGTTCCGCAGAAGGCTTGATTTGCAGGTTCTCCGTATAGCACCAGCTCCCGTTGCTAATGGTTTCATCGGTCATCCAGACCTTTTCGGCCAGATGGTTTTTCCTGAATTTCTCCAGGTCGTCCACACTGCAATCCAGGGGGAGATCGTTCTGCTTTCTGGCGATAACCACCTCCTTGCCGGCATCCAGAGCATGATTTAAATAATAGGTGCAGAAACGCAAACGCATGGAATCGGGAATGTAGTTGAGCCAGGAATCAAAATAGATCAGATCGGGACTGTATTGATCCACCACTTCCTTTAATTTAGCATACC
Source organism: Bacteroidota bacterium (assembly GCA_034722835.1). Lineage (GTDB taxonomy): Bacteria > Bacteroidota > Bacteroidia > Bacteroidales. The sequence continues at coordinate 4,228 of JAYEOJ010000092.1, forward strand.
ATAGCTCCTCCAGCCAGATGGGCTCGGAAATGTTCCCGTAGAGGTAATTCAGTTCCGGATCATCCATGGAAGGAGGCATGTCCGGATAAAGCGGATAATGGCTCTTACGAAACTGGTAATGAATGTTCTTTTCCCTGGTGATTACCTCCTCCTCCTTGCCCTTGTATCGCTGGAGATGCCTGGCATGGTGAAAGGTGGTGAGAAATTTGAGTCCCCTGTCCCTGATGGCCTTCTCCAGCTCGCCGGTAATATCCCGTTCCGGTCCCTTGTTCATACTGTTCCAGGGGGTGGCCTTGCTATCCCACATGGCAAATCCGTCGTGGTGTTCCGCCACAGGCCCGGCAAAACGCGCTCCTGCCTTCACAAAGAGCTCGGCCCACTCATCCGGATCAAACCTCTCTGCCCTGAACATGGGTACAAAATCATGGTATCCAAACTCTGAAGGGTGCCCATAGTTTTCCAGATGGTGCTTGTAGGTACCCAGACCCTTAAAATGCATCATCCGGGGGTACCATTCACTGCCAAAGGCAGGAACCGAATACACTCCCCAGTGAAAATAGATGCCGAATTTGGCATCCTTGAACCATTCCGGTTCTTCATTTGCCCGGGCCAGGGATTCCCAGCTCTCTTCAAAGGATTCCGCTTTTTCTTCACAGGAAATCAGAAGCAGGCAAAAACCTATCACCGGCCATATCAGACTGAACCTGTGGCAAAAGTTCACCATAGTTCTAAGATATAAAAAGACC
>JAYEOJ010000093.1:0-4967 GCA_034722835.1 Bacteroidota bacterium
TTTTGCGGAGGCCGGAAAACAGCAACTGGAGGTTACCGGAGCCGCCTTTGTCCATTACCTGGATTATGATGAATCTACCGGTTTCTCAAACTACAGGGCCGGGATACAGGTGAATGGAATGGGAACGGATGCAGGTCAGGTGAAGGCTGTTTCCTATCCCGAAGTTGAGGCGGTCCAGGCTATACATACCGGCCCCTATGAGGAGTTTATGGCTTCTTATGAGTTGCTGGGAGTCTATATCGAAGAGAATCAGATCGATGTAAGCGGCGAAGCTTTCGAGTTCTACCTGACCGGGATGCAGACCGAATCGGATCCTTCTCTTTGGAAAACACTGATTGTCTTTCCCCTGAAATAGGATGGACGCAAAGGAGATCAAGCGAATCTTCTATCGTGATGGCTACAGGCTGGCACTTGAGCACCTGGACCAGGGGGTCCATGCGGTCAATCTGACAAAGGCCATTAAGCAGCTTTACCAGGCAGTGGATGATTTACTTGAATCCTTCATACAGCGCTCCCGCACCGAGGGGGTTCCCCCCGAATGTAAGAAGGGTTGTTCCTGGTGCTGTCACCAGGAGGTTTTTGCTGTCACCCATGAATTTTTCTATCTGCAGGACCATCTCAGAATGAACCTGAGTGAGGAGGTCAGGGAGCGGATCCTGGAACGTGCCGGGGAAAAAGTGATGCTTACCAAAGATCTGAGCCTGGAAGAGCAGCTAAAAGTACGATCGGCCTGTCCACTCCTGGATGCAGGATCATGCCTGGCTTATGAAGCCAGGCCCATGGCCTGCCGGATCTACCTGTCCACCTCGGAGCGCTCCTGTAAAAGGGATCATGACAGGCCCGGCAATCAAAAGAATATTCCGGAATTGCTTGAATTCCCGCTTATTGCCGGGCGCATGCTGAATGAGGGATTTGTGGCCTGTCTGAAACAGTATGAATTAATGAGCTTTGAGCTGCCCATAGAGCAGGGATATGTCTCGCTTGCCACCCATGGTCAGACCATGGAGGAATGGATCAAAAATAAAAGCAGCTGAGACAGGTGCTTTTTTTTTATATTCGTGTATGCAAAAATTCAGCCTCGGAATCGTACGTGAAACAAAAACACCTCCCGATAAGCGGGTTCCATTTACACCCAAACAGTGTCGCTCTTTGCTTGAGCAATACGAGAACCTGGAACTGGTGGTTCAACCCTCCGATTACCGTTGTTATTCTGACGATGAATACAGGACTGAAGGCATTGCGCTATCAGAAGATCTGAGCACCTGCCATGTATTGATGGGGGTGAAGGAGGTGAATCTGAATGCACTGATCGATCAGAAAATCTACCTTTTCTTTTCCCACACGGCCAAGAAACAGCCTTATAACAGGGAGCTCCTGCAGGAGGTGGTTCGCAAAGGAATACAGCTGGTGGACTATGAATACCTGACCGATGAAAAAGGCATCCGGGTGGTGGCTTTTGGTCGTTGGGCCGGCGTGGTGGGTGCCTACAATGGCCTGCGGGCCTCTGGCCTGAAGAGTGGGGATTTCCAGTTGAAACCGGCATCGGATTGTTTCGATCTTGAAGAGCTGCTTCAGGAGCTGAAGAAGGTGGAACTGAAGCAAAACAGGATTGTTGTAACCGGCGGGGGAAGGGTAGCCGGGGGTGCCCTGGAGATCCTTGAAGGAGCCGGGGTCCTGCAGGTGGATGCGGAGGAATTCCTGACAAAGGAGTTTGATCAGGCCATTTTTACACGGCTCGATCCCTGGCATTATGCAAGCAGGCAGGATGGAAGTGCCTTTGACTTTGCCCATTTTATGAAGCAGCCGGAGCTCTATAAGAACAGCATTCTGCCCTTTGCGGCCCGGACCGATATGTTTATAGCCTGTCATTTCTGGGATCCGGCCTCTCCCGTCATGCTGAGCCGTGATGCACTTACAGGCGGAGAATTACCCATTTCCCTGGTGGCCGATATTAGCTGTGATATTGACGGCCCCATTGCATCGACCATTCGGGCCTCTACCATAGCCTCGCCTTTTTATGGCTATGACCCGGCTTCGGGTCGTGAAACAGCACCCTTTGATGAAGGAGTCATTACGGTAATGGCGGTGGACAATCTTCCCGGTGAATTGCCCAGGGATGCCTCGGCCGATTTCGGATCGGCATTAATGGAGCATGTCGTCCCGGAACTGCTGGGTGCCAGGGACAGTGGCATGGTGGAACGTGCTTCCATTGCTGCAGCCGGGAAACTCACATCCCGCTATGACTACCTGGAGGATTACCTTGCCGGAAGGGAGTAATTAGTCCTGGTTCCCCCGGTTCACCAGGCACTCCACCCGGGGATGCAGATGAAGCAGGGAAGCAGGAAGGGCGGTAGAGATCTTGCCCTCCAGGAACTTCTTAACCATTTGCTTTTTATCCTTCCCGGACACCAGCATAATGATCTTCCGTGAGGAGAGGATCTCCTGCATTCCCAGGGTGAGACCGTATTTGGGCTTGCGATCCAGGGAAGCGATCATATCATGCTGGATCGATTCCGCGCTTAATTCAGCCACATGGCAATACGGTTCCAGCTCGGGGGCCGGTTCGTTGAAACCCAGGTGCCCGTTGCGGCCCAGGCCCAGAATACAGATATCAATGGGGCCCTCTTTTTTTAACCTGGAACGGATCTTCCGGCATTCGGCTGCCGGATCTTCCGGATCGGATGCAAAGGAGATAAAGCGCTCCTTTGGAATACCCAGCGGTTCCAGCACCTTTTTTCTCAGGTAAAAATCACAGGTGACCGGGTAATAGGCAGGAACTCCTCCCCACTCATCCAGTTTCATGATCCGGATCTGTTTAAACAGACTTCTTTCCCTGCTGGCCGTTCTTACCAGCTCCCGGTATAGCCCTTCCGGTGAGCCGCCTGTGACCGCACAGAGCAGCAGATCGGGTTTAGTTACCAGCTCCTCCAGAACCAGGGATGCAGCCAGGTCGCTCATTTCCTGGTAAGAGTGGCAGTTTGTGATTTGCATTATACGCGGTTTTTCCAGAGATCATAAGGCTTGGCTGCATCTGTTTTGAAGGGCAGTTCCACCTTTTTCCCGGTTCCGGCACTTTCGTAGGCGGCAAAGATGATTTCCATAACGGCTTTGCCATCCTCTCCGGTCACCAGGGGTTCTTTGTCGTTCTTCACACAATCCACAAAGTGTTCCATTTCCTGGGGGAAGCCATAGTTCCAGTTCTCTTCATACATGGTATAGCTCCAGCCCACCGTATGCCCCGCTTTCTCAACGGCATATCCGATCCCTTTGTTGCTGTAGGTCTGGATGGAGTTCCCCTGCAATACATCCGCGTAGGCCACTCCCTCGCTGCCGTAGATCTCGGCCCGGTCGTCCATGCCACCCGGTTTGGTCCAGCTCTCCTCGGCCATGGCGGTGACCCCGTTCTCAAACTCCAGGATGATGATCCCGTTATCATCCCCTTTAGTTTTATCATTGTGTACCGTGGTGCTCATCTGGGCATAAACCGATTTCACCGGGTTATTCTTATTGAGCCAGCGGAAGAACTGGAAGGCATGGCAGCCCATATCCATGGTCACTCCTCCGCCCGAGCGTTCCACGTCCCAGAAATGGGGGGCATGGGGACCATCGTGCTTTTCCGATTGTTTGAACAGGACGGGTAAGCCCAGGGCCCCTTCATCAAGTAGTTCTTTCAGCCTCACATATTTTGGAGTAAAGCACAGCTCTTCCGCATACATCAGCTTTACCCCGGCTTTTTTGCAGGCCTTGATCATCAGGTCTGCCTCCTTCATGTTCACACACAAGGGTTTTTCCACCACCACGTGCTTACCTGCTTCAGCGGCTTTCACACAGATCTCGCAATGGACATGGTTGGGCGCCCCGATGATCACCATGTCAATCTCATCCCGGACAAGCATCTGATCCAGCTCGGTAAAGTGTTTGGGAATCTGGTGTTTCTCAGCGAATTTTTGTGCTTCACCCGGAGGGGGCGACATGACAGCATATATTTCTGCATCCTTGATTTTTTTGAAGGAATCTACGTGAATGGAGGCAATGAATCCCGATCCGATCAATCCTACTCCTACTTTCTTATCCATATTTAAGCGTTTATTGGTTATTGAGTGCATCCGGACAGAGAGCTGCAGCGCCCAGAATGGCTATGTTCTTTGTGTTGGTAAACTTGACCTGGAAATTCTTCAGGACCGAAGGGAAGGGGATTTCCCGGATGGATTCCCACATGGCTTCCTGGTACAGGTCATGGGCGGCAGCCACTGATCCCCCGATAATAATCAAGGGAGGATCCACCGACATAATTATAGTCTTGATGGCATTGCCCAGGTGCTCCCCAAAGGTATTGAATGCCTCCTGTGCCTTCTGGCTTCCGCTGGCGGCATCCCGGGCCAGTTCTTCACCGCTTTTGCCATATACCCGTTGGAAAAAAGGTCCGGCGGTATAATCTTCATAGATGCCGTCCAGGTAGGAAATGGTCCCGAATTCTCCTGAACAGCAGTGTGCATCCGGGATCAGCTGACCATTTTTCACAATGCCTGCTCCCATTCCGGTTCCCAGGGTGATCCCCACAAAATCGGGATGTCCTGCATGTGCCCCGTAACGGTATTCACCCATGGCAAAACAGTTGGAATCGTTGTCCACAAATACAGGCAACTTGAACTGCTCCTCCAGGATGGCCCTTAAAGGGATTTCTTTCCAGTTGGCGATGTTCATGACATCATAGACCACACCGGTAGCACGATCCACCGGTCCGGGTACCCCGATACCGATTCCGGTAACCTCTTCATCCATCAGTTTCTGAACCAGTCGGATGATAATGGCAACTGCATCCATGGGATCTTCCGAGCTCTGATTCAGCTTTTCCGTGATCTGTTCCGTAAGAATGTTTCCGCTTGTTTTCCCGGCAGCCACCTTGGTGCCTCCCAGGTCCACACCGATCAGAGGATAGTTTTCTTTAGTCATAAAGGGTGAGTGAT
>JAYEOJ010000094.1:0-4963 GCA_034722835.1 Bacteroidota bacterium
AGAGCCAGCTGATATCACGGTTGGTGTATTCGTATTTTCCCATAAGGTGGAGATGAATAAGCAAATGTAGTGATAGTTTGCAAATTGATCAGCATGCGAAAGGCTTTACCTGATCCAAAATACGTGGAATTCCTATGGGCTTCTGCCGGATTTTCGTATTTTAGTAGAAAACACCCTGACATGGATATACTATCTGACCCCGCAGTGATCTGGTTCCTGATTGGTCTTGGTCTGCTGCTTCTGGAGTTGGTCCTTCCCGGACTGGTGATTCTGTTTTTTGGTGTGGGTGCCTGGGTAACAGCTCTGGTCTGCGCAGTCACCGACATCAATCTGAACTGGCAAATTTTTATCTTTCTTGTGGCCTCCCTGCTGGGGCTGGTACTGCTTCGAAAATACCTGAAGAAGCGTTTCTTCAACCGAACGGACAAAGAGGTTGCTGATCAGCTGGAAGAGTTTATCGGCCGAAAAGGCAAGGCAATTAGTGATTTCAAAGATGGTTCCGGCAAGATTGAGTTCAAGGGGACCAACTGGACCGCTCGCTGCGATGAACCTGTTGCCAAAGGGGATTGGGTGGAAATCACCAGCAAAGACAGCCTGATCCTGAAAGTCAAAAAGACCAAATAATAACCATTAGCATTAACTAATAACCATTTCACATGGAAATAAATGCGTTAACACTGGTATATGCCGGGTTGATTCTCCTGGCACTGATCATACTTCTATCCTCTATCAAAGTAGTGCCCCAGCGCAGAGCTTATATCGTCGAAAGATTGGGTAAATACCGGGTTACCCTGAAGGCTGGATTTAATGTTATTATGCCCTTTATTGACCGGGTCAGGTACCGGCATACATTGAAGGAGCAGGCCATTGATGTGGCTTCCCAGATCTGCATCACCAGGGACAATATCTCGGTAGAGGTGGACGGGATCCTTTACCTGCAGGTGATCGATGCCATGAAGGCCTCGTACGGAATTGATCATTACCAGTTTGCATCCATCCAGATTGCCCAGACCACCATGCGGAGTATTATCGGGAAACTGGAACTGGACCGCACCTTTGAGGAACGTGAGACCATTAACAACAGCATTGTTTCAGCGGTAGATAAAGCCAGTGATCCCTGGGGAGTGAAAGTGACCCGCTACGAGGTCAAAAACATCATTCCGCCCCAGAGTATCAAGGATGCCATGGAGAAGCAGATGCGTGCCGAGCGTGAAAAGCGTGCCGTAATTGCTGAATCCCAAGGGGAGAAGCAGGCCAAGATCAATGTGGCCGAAGGTTCGAAGCAGGAGCTGATCAAAGAATCGGAGGGTGAAAAGCAGAAGCGGATAAATGAAGCTACGGGAAAGGCATCGGAGATCGAGCAGGTGGCTACGGCCACAGCCAACGGAATCAGGGCCATCGCGCTTGCTATCAATGAAAAAGGCGGGAAGGATGCCGTGAACCTGAGGATCGCAGAACAGTATCTGCTGGAGTTCGGAAAACTGGCCAAGGAGTCAAATACCATGATCATGCCCTCCAACCTGGCCGATATCTCAAGCATCATAGCCACGGCCACCAAGGTGTTTGATGCCACCAAGGAATAGTTGATTCTTGAAATTTTTTGGCCAAGCAGCAGTATAATTATAAATATAGTTATACTTTTGCACCGTTTACAATAATATGAGGTGCCAAAGATCGGTGTTGTATGCGTGGTCGGTTGATTAAAATAGCTTTAATGTTTTTTGTGGTGATCTTGCTTTCAGCAATCACCAATTTTGTTTCCCGGGTACCGCAATCCCTGGAAACCCTGTCCGCGCAGGTCCATATGTCCGCATTCGGGGAAAACGATCCTGCACTTCTGGCCCCACCTTTCAGGGAATTTGTCAGTTTTATGGAAGAGGAGCTGGATAGCTCCAACACGGTAGGCGCAGCCTATACCATCGTCCATCGTGGCGAAATAATATATACGGGTACTTACGGAGTACTGGAGAATGGCAGCCAGCTTAAGGTGGATGAACATACCCTGTTCAGAATGGCTTCGGTCTCCAAGGGATTTGCCGGAGTGCTGGCCACCATGCTTGACCAGGATGGAGCCTTTTCATTAAATGACCGGGTGGTGGAGCATTATCCGGGGTTCGCACTGAAGGATTCAGTAAATACGGCAGACCTCACCATCAGGAACCTCCTGAGTCATACATCGGGCCTGGTGCCCTACGCCTTTGATAACCTGGTGGAAGCCGATCAGGACTTATATACCATCATTGAACGCCTGGATGAAGTGGATATCTCAGCCCCCCCCGGCGAGTTGTACGGGTATCAGAATGTGATGTTCAGTATGCTTGATCCCATTGCACGAAAAGCTACAGGAATTCCTTACCAGGTACTTTTGAAGGAGAAGATATTCACCCCGCTGGGAATGAAAGATGCTTCGGCCGGACCGGTGAATCTTGAGCAGAATCCCAACATGGCCTATCCCCATGTAAGAACTAAGAACGGGTATGCGGCTCTTCACCCCCATGAAGGTTATTACAACGTTTTGCCGGCAGCAGGTGTAAATGCCAGCATTTCGGACATGGGACAATGGTTGCTGGCTTTGTTGGGTTACAAGCCGGAATGGATGTCCGACTCCGTTTTAAACAGTATCTCCACGCCGGTCATATATACGCCCCTGAAGTGGCGCTACACCCGCTACTGGAAACCTTTCCGGGAGCGTTACTATAGCCTGGGATGGAGAATCTACAATTACCAGGGACGGCAAATTATCTATCATGGAGGATATATTCGAGGCTACCGGGCTGAGATCGCATTCTGTCCGTCCGAGGATGTAGGTATCGCCTTTATGCAGAACTCTCCCAACAGCCTGGCTTCACGCTGTGTCCCAGCTTTTATAGATCTTTACCTGGAATAATTATAAAAATAGTTGCATTACTATAAAAATAGTTATATGTTTGCTTCATGAACGAACTGACCAAGGCTGAAGCACAAGTAATGCATTATATCTGGGAGCGGGAAAAGAGCTTCCTGAAAGATATTGTTGAAGCATTTCCGGAACCCAGACCTGCCTATACCACTATTTCTACAGTAATAAGAGTTCTGGTGAAGAAGGGATATGTGGACTACAATACCTATGGCAAGGTCCATGAATACTATCCGAAAGTTTCCCGAAAGGCTTACTTCCGAAAGCATGTAAAATCGATTATTAATAATCATTTTGATGGATCGGTGGTAAGTTTTGCATCGTTTTTCACCGGTGATGATGCAATTGATCTGAGTGAACTGGAGGAGATCAAATTGTTGATAGATCAGAAAATTGAAGCCATAAAGGGGGACCACGAATGAGCATTCTGATATACCTGATATAGGTGAATCTGGCAATTATGCTAAGTTGGGCACCCTACTGGGTGGCTTTCAAAAAACTTACTTTCTTTCAATGGAACCGCTTAAGGCCTGTGCTTAGACATGAGATGGTGCATGCGGTCCAGCTTCATTCCCTCGATCTGTTGTTTACGAATTATCATGTTGACAAATCATAATTCAAATAAAAGAAAGAAATTACGTTACCTGGGGATCCTTCCACTTATGGCTTTAATGGAGTCCCAACTCAATTTCCTCTCCCTGATAAGTACAGGGAAAATATTAGCTGGGATTTCAATCAGAAAGCCCTTCATCCCATTACCAAGAAAGAAACCACCCATCTCGGAATTGATGTACCAGCCCCGACCGGCACCCCGGTATTTGCTACCGGCGATGGTGTGGTGAAGAAGGCTGAAGATGAGAAAGGCTGGGGAAAGCTGATCGGAAACGTAGGAAACACCGGCCAGTCAACCGGCCCCCACCTTCACTACGAGGTCCGCCGAAATGGCGAACATCTGAATCCGGCAGATTTTTACTGATTTGGGTAAACCCTTATTCGTTTTGCTTGTTATAATCTCGTAAATTCGTGAGATAAAATTAAACACAAGCAGAATGAACTTTGATCTTTTAGTGATTGGCAGCGGACCCGGAGGATACGTTGCAGCAATTCGTGCCTCCCAGCTGGGATTGAAAACCGCAGTTATTGAACGTGAATCCCTGGGTGGGATCTGTCTGAACTGGGGATGTATTCCCACCAAATCCTTGTTGAAAAGTGCACAGGTGTATGAGTATTTCCTTCATGCAGCTGATTATGGCATTGCCCTGGATGGCTCGGTAAAGCCCGACTTTGAAAAAGTGGTGGGTCGCAGCCGAACCGTGGCAGAGGGCATGAGCAAGGGGATCGATTTCCTGTTTAAGAAAAATAAGATTGAGGTGATTAACGGCACCGGGAAACTTAAGTCTCCCGGTGTTGTTGAAGTTACTGATGCAGCCGGTAAGGTATCTGAGGTTAAAGCGGATCATGTGATCCTTGCCACCGGTGCACGTTCCAAAGAGCTTCCCAACCTGAAACAGGACGGGAAAAAGATCATTGGCTATCGCGAGGCCATGACTCTGCCTGCTCTTCCATCATCTATGGTGGTGGTAGGTTCCGGGGCCATTGGAAGCGAATTCGCCAACTTCTACAATACCATGGGGACCGAAGTCACCCTGGTGGAGTTCCTGCCCAATGTGGTACCCCTGGAGGATGACGAAGTTAGCAAACAGCTGGAACGCTCTTTCAAGAAGGCAAAAATGAAAGTAATGACCTCCTCTTCGGTGGAATCGGTCGACACATCAGGCAAGTTATGCAAGGTGAAGATCAAGACTCCCAAAGGGGAGAAGGAGGTGGAAGCCGAGCTTGTTCTCTCAGCTGTGGGAGTTGCCCCCAACATCGAGGGGATTGGGCTGGAAGAGCTGGGGATCGAGATGGAACAGGGAAAGGTGAAGGTGGATGATTATTACCGGACCAATGTAAATGGTGTATATGCCATCGGGGATATTGTGGGAGGTCCCGCGCTGGCCCATGTGGCTTCTGCTGAAGGGATCACCTGTGTGGAAAAGATTGCCGGTTATTCACCCCAAGCGGTAG